>JALWZX010000001.1 GCA_027002375.1 candidate division WWE3 bacterium
ACAGAAATAGATTATCAACGGCACACAAACCGATGGAAGTACTAGCAAGTCTATACAATTTTACAAGGCAATGAGTATATGAAGGTGTCAGTGGGGGTATGTTTTGTTATTTCGCAACAACTCTAATGATTCTCATCTGTCATTTCTACTACCTTCTTACTAACGTATAGATTGATCCGATCTTTGTTCTATCATTATACATAAAAATGGTGAAAATTCCATAAGTGCTTATGAGCATAACCCATTAACAAACGCAATCACATTCCAATAAATTTGAGAACTCGTTCTATTACAGATTCGTCAGATTCATCAGATTGTTTATTTAATATAGACAATCTTTTTAACATATTTGAACCTTTTACCGAATCATTGTTAGATTTCCCATTAACAATAACAATTTCATAACCATCTTTAGTTAATTTAAGATCGTCAACAGCATGTTTTTCTATAAATTCCTCACTATCAGCATAGATAATTTTCTCTTGTAAATCAGTGTTTTCTTTCAAAACTTTAGAAACCTCGTTATTTATATCATCTAATTTTTTCTGATTAGTCTTTAATTCATGAATAGACCTAATCGTAAAAATTGTCATTAATATAAGAACGACGCTTAATAAAATCTGAAAATTGCTTGTATTTTTGCGATCTTCACTCATGATAATATTATAGTATAATGTAGAACGTTGTTATACATTTAATCGATTAGGGGGAATTCAACCCAAATTGCACAATACAATCGTATAAAGAATAACTCGATGAATTATATATCACGGCGGCGTAGCTCAGAGGTTAGAGCACAGCCCTCATAAAGCTGGGGTCGGTGGTTCGAATCCACCCGCCGCTACCAAATTAAAAAGGAGCTTCACGATAATTGCACTAAAACAATGAATAAAGCAAAAACAGATAAAATTAGAGATTTCGTAAAAGAATTCTATAAAAACAGTTCAGATAACTGTATGTCTGGTTGGTTTTACGACCATCATGTGAAACATGTTGCCAAATATGCTGAGCAAATTGCCCAAGAATATAATATCAATGTTGAATTATCTGTATTATCAGCACTGTTTCATGATATAGCAGGGGCTACAGTAGGTTTTGATGACGATAACAAATTAATGAACGAAACATTGAAAATTACAGAGAAAATAATGCGTGAGAACAACTATAGCCAAGAAGATATAAACGAAGTTAAAATAGCAATAATACCTCATTCATGCAAAGATAAGTTCCCGACAACTGATATAGGCAAAGTTCTGGCGACAGCAGATGCACTTGGGCATTTATTAACAGATGTCTATTTGGTACTACCTATTTGTGATGAGGAAATCAACGATGAAGCCTCATGGAACGAATACAAAGAGTGGATCGTCAAAAAGATTGATAGAGACATAAATAATAAGATATTCTTTGAAAAATATAGAAAGCTGGCTTATCCGAGATATGAGGCAATCAAATCTATTTTTAGCACAGAATAATGGGTCAAAATATTATATTTTTTATAAGTTACCCAAATCTGATATAATAACCCTATGAAACGAATACTCACAGGTGATCGCCCAACAGGACCTCTACATCTTGGGCATTATGTAGGTTCCCTAAAAAAAAGAGTTGAGCTAATAAAATCTGGTAAATACGACCCTTTCATAATGATAGCCGACGTTCAAGCCCTAACAGACAACTTTGACACCCCAGAAAAAGTGCAAGAAAACGTTTGGCAAGTTCTTCAAGATTATCTAGCAGTGGGAATCGACCCCAACAAAGCCACAATATTTTTACAATCAGCAATACCTGAAATTGCAGAATTAACTGTTTTTTACGCAAATTTGGTGTCTATTTCGCGCCTTGAAAGAAACCCAACAGTAAAAGATGAAATAAAACAAAAGGATAAATTTCAAAAAGCAGTTCCACTTGGGTTTTTCATGTATCCTGTATCACAGGCCGCTGACATAACAATCGTTAAGGGGGAAGTCGTTCCAGTTGGTGAAGATCAGCTTCCACATATAGAACAAACTAGAGAAATTGTTAGAAAATTTAACAGTATTTACGGTAAGGTATTTCCAGAACCTGAGGGATTAGTGGGTGAATTCCCCCGACTAATAGGCACAGATGGAAATGCCAAAATGAGCAAATCTCTAGGTAATACAATTTACTTAAACGACGATGAGGAAACCGTTAACAAGAAAGTGATGACAATGTACACAGACCCAAATCGTATACATGCAAACGACCCAGGTAAGGTAGAAGGTAACCCAGTTTTCATATATCACGATGCGTTTAACAAAAACACTGAAGAAGTTAAAGAGCTGAAAGAGCGATATAGAAAGGGTAAAGTAGGTGATGTGGAAGTCAAAAAGAAACTCGCAGTAGTGATAAATGAATTTTTAGAACCAATACGTGAACGTCGTGCAAAGTATGAAGATAAAAATTTGTTGGTGGAAATTTTACGTGATGGTACGAAAAAAGCTAAAAATGTCGCAGAAGAAACTATGCGAGAAGTTAAAGATAGTATGAAGTTAGTTAGGATTTAAATAAATGTGCCCCATAGACTTTAGTATAATTGCTAAAGATGCTAGTAACATAGCCGGCGACACTATAAGATCTATAAACCCAAATTCTGGTACACCTCTTAAGGATCTCGTCACAAGTATGAGACGTCCTGATAATCCAATAGAAGAAGTTGTTAATAAAACAGAAGGGTTAAGATTGCCTGAATCAGCTTACGAATTGTATGATTTGGTTAGTTACATGACTGATTTTCAAAATGAAAATGGAAATGTTTTGCTAGAGGATGGCAAATCGAAAACACCAGAAGATTTGTTTTTGAGATTTGTTAGTAGTAAGTTTTTGGAATATGAATATAGAGGTGATACAACAGCATTCGAAAGATCTATTCTTATAAGAACTCTTTTATTCGCTGATAGGCTTGCAAATGATGACGTTATTACTTTCGCTGATTACGCTATTTTTTTGGGATCTGTAGATCACTACCTGAGAGAAGAACCAAAACTTGAAAATCTTGGTGAACTATATGATTCAGAAATCAAGGACGTTTTTGACCAAAATGGAAACTTACTTGGAAAAGAAAATTTTGAAATTCAAAGAATTGGTATAATTTCCCATAACCGTGGGTTCATGGAAAATTTGGAATTAAATAAACCTGATGCAGATTTCGTAGTAATAAGAGATGCAATCCCTGAGATCCCGCCGTTAAGAATGTCAAAAAATCCTGCTAAAGCTGTCATGCGAATCTATCGTATTGATAACGAAATTAAGATGGTGGGTAGTTCTGATTTAGCGATTGCGAGGTCTCCTGTTTCAACTGATGGTTCCAACATAGATGTTTATCCAGCTATTGTAGAAACATATGGAGTAAACGAGGTTACTGGGGAGAAGTTTACTAGGTATGAGTTCGCTTTCCTGTACGTTAAAAATGATCAATGAAATTTCACGGGCTAAAGCCCGTGTTTTTCTTATCGCCAATTACTATATTGACTAACTCCAACCACGCACTAAAGTGCGTGGTTTTAAGTTTGGCGATAAGAAAAGCAAAAAACCCACGATTTTAACCGTAAGTCTTTACTTCTCAAACCAAGTTTTAATTTGAAAATTACCTATACAATCCCTTGTGCTCGCATTGCATTTGCCACCTTTATAAATCCGCCTATGTTTGCACCTTTAACATAATCAACTTTATATTTTGTGCGAATTCCCTCTAAGGCACCTTCTTCGTTAACATCTACATCAGCAAATTCATCTATTCCATATCTTACAGTTGTTTTATGTATATTTTTCATTATTTCTTTTAGCTTTTGATCAACTTCCTCACGACTCCAAGCCATTCTTAAACTATTTTGAGACATTTCTAAACCAGATACAGCAACACCACCTGCATTTGAAGCTTTTCCAGGAGCATATAAAATGTCAGCTTCTTGATAAACTTTTATAGCTTCGTTTGTACTTGGCATATTTGCACCTTCTGCAACTGCAATAACACCATTTTCAACCAATACCTTAGCATCTTTTTCATCAATCTCGTTTTGTGTAGCACATGGTAATGCAATATCTACTTTAACTTCCCATGGTTTTTTACCCTCAAAATATTCTGCGCCTGAAAACTTTTCTGCGTATTCTTTTATTCTGCCGTGTTTTACACTCTTTAGTTTTTTAACAAATTCCAGTTTTTCTTTATCGACGCCTGCACTATCATAAACATACCCATTTGAATCTGATAATGTTACCACTTGTGCCCCTAATTCTATTGCCTTTTCTGTTGCATATTGTGCAACATTCCCAGATCCAGATATTGCTACAGTTTTTCCGACTAATTCTTCTTCACGTGTTTTTAACATCTCTACTAAGAAATAAATGAGCCCATACCCTGTTGCTTCTGGCCTAATATTACTTCCGCCCCATTCTAAACCTTTGCCTGTTAAAACACCGGTAAATTCATTTCGCAATCTTTTGTATTGACCAAACAGATATCCAATTTCCCTTGCACCAACGCCTATATCACCTGCAGGAACATCTGTATTAGGTCCAATATGTCTATATAGTTCATTCATAAAAGATTGACAAAAACGCATAATTTCCCCATCACTTTTATTATGTGGGTCAAAATCACTGCCACCTTTGCCACCACCCATTGGTAGGCCCGTTAGGCTATTTTTGAACGCTTGTTCGAATCCCAAGAATTTTAAGATACTCAAGTTTACAGATTCGTGAAATCGCAAGCCGCCTTTATATGGGCCAATAGCACTGTTGAATTCCACCCTATAACCTTTATTTATTTGCACATTACCATTGTCATCTACCCAAGGTACTCTAAACATAACAACCCTTTCTGGTTCTATAATTCTTTCTAACAGGCTTTTGTTTAAATATTTTTCGTTGGAATTCAAAAATGGTTCTACAGAAACAACAAATTCTTCAACTGCCTGCAAAAACTCAGGTTGATTTGGGTTTTTCTTTTTTACATATTCTAAGAACTTTAAGGAATCAAACATTTATATAATTGTGAGTTTTTCCTTGACGCATATATCTGCGAGACGAAAACTCGCTAAAATTTACTAAATATGTAATGACTCTACAGTTTCACCAAATAGCTTCACAAATACGACAAATTTTGTTAATCCCTTTGGTCTGATAACCATTTCTCTGCGTCAAGCGCAGACATGCAACCCATACCTGCAGCTGTAATTGCTTGTTGATATCTGTAATCTCTAACATCACCTGCTACAAAAACACCATCAACGCTTGTTTTCGTATTATCTGTTACTACTACATATCCTTGTTCGTCTAAATCGACCTTACCTTTCAAAAATTTGGTATTAGGAACATGTCCAATTGCCAGAAACAATCCGTCAACTTTTAATTCAGATTTTTCTCCACTTTGTGTGTTTTCTAAAACTAGTGTTTCAACAAACTGCGAGCCTTTAATTTCTATAACTTGTGAATTCCAAACAATCTCTATCTTATCATTATTAAAAACTCTATTTTGCATAGCTTTTGAAGCTCTAAACTCATCTCTACGATGTATAACATAAACTTTCTTAGCAAACTTGGTTAAATATGTAGATTCTTCCATTGCACTGTCACCACCACCGACTACAGCAACAACCTTATCTCTGTAAAAAGAGGCATCACAAGTGGCGCACACAGAAACACCTCGACCGTAAAAGTCATCCTCACCAGGCACATGCAAGCGTCTTGGTGAAGAGCCCGTCGCTATTATCACGGATTTTGCTTTGAATACCTTACCTTCATTTGTTTTAATGGTTTTAATATCGCCAGAAAAATCAACATCAACTGCATCTTCATACAAAAATTCAGCATTGTATTTTTGTGCCTGTTTCATCATATTCTGCATAAGTTCTGGTCCGTCAACACCATCGACAAACCCAGGGTAATTTTCGACAAGCGTTGTATTCATAAGTTGCCCACCATATTCAAAACCTGCTATTACAAGTGGGTTCAAGTTTGCGCGCCCATTATAAATAGCCGCGGTTAAACCTGCTGGTCCAGATCCAATTATTATTACTTCTTTAATGTTTTTACTCATATAATTATTAGGGGGAATTCAAAGGCAACCTTTTCTTACAGAATATTTAGGTATCTACCCTGTCAAAATGCCGACTGCGTAAGCTATCGGTGTTTTACCTTAGAGTTCCCAATCAAACAAAAAGGCTAGCAAAAGCTAGCCTTTAATGAACCTATAAATCAACAATAGCCAAAATGTCTGCACTAGTTAAAATCAAACAATCCTTACCTTGATAATCTATTTCTGTACCAGAAAACTTTTGAAATACTACATTATCACCGACTTTAACTTTTATCATATCTTTGTTATCACCAACGGCTAACACTTTACCAAAAATAGGTTTACCTTTATCGGCATCTTCAGGCAAATAGATGCCTGATTCTGTTTTAGACGCGGTATCTTCTAATACCTCAACAAAAATTCTATCATCTAGTGGGGTAACTTTTTTTACATTCATAACACTTTATTATTTCTTTTAGGGCTTAACTAAACCTTAAAAGAATTAAACTATGCAACTAAAAGAAACTTATACTAAACTTCAGTATACATTATACATAAAATTGTTGGTAGTTAACTCTGGCAAATTTGCTTACGCAAATTTGCCCATTTCTCAATTCAATCTAAACCGATGCAGTCAACGCCTAACAGTAAACGATAACACTCAACAACCAACACTCAACACTCAACGACCAATTACCCAAGTCCCAACAACTTATCAATCACAGGTTTATTGAATCCAACAACAACATGTCCGTCAATCCACAATTGAGGAACACCCTGTTGACCTGATTTACGAACCATCTCAACTGCCGCCTGTTGATCTCTAGACACATCAATATTTTGATAAGGTATATCATTAAAATCCAAATATTGCTTAGCCCTTGTACACCATGGGCAACTAGGTGTTGAAAATACCTTAACAGAATGAGTTTTCTTTGTTTCTTCAGCCATAATAAAAATCTTTTTTAGCAAAACCTAATAACACAAAGTAATGCTAAACATTAAATGAAAAATTTAAACTTAGTAAAATGTTCTACAGCCCACGCAATCTGTCTCAAGTTTTGAAGCATGAAATATTTTTAAAGGGCTGATAGAGAGTGTAATGTCTTATACCCTCTCCTGTCCAAATCAGCCCTAAATTAGATTCACAATATTCAAAACTTGTGAAACTAATTCAATCTTATTGTCGCAAATAACATATTCTTTTTTGCGACCACACTTAATCTCTTCTATTATATCATTTTCGCGCAAAACCTTTATATGATACGACAACAGATTTTTTTTAATCTGTAACTTCTCAGTTAAATCACAACCACACAAATTACTTTCAGTTTCACACAAATACAACGTACGTAAGATTAATAATCTATTCTCATCAAACAACCATAAATTTTCAATATTATAATTATTCATACAACAGTTCAAAACATATTGAACTATGAAATATTACAACAAGGTACTAATAATAGTCAATACTTAAAACACGCAAAAATGCGAAGAAAAAAACTTATAAACCCTAGTATTACAGATTGTACAAGAAGACATTGCAATAATAAGCAAATGTATTATCATTAACTCAAATAAACACGTTAAACTGCCCCTACCGAGATGAAACCAAAAACACTTATCGTTACAAGGTGCATTATTAGAAACAATGATGGGGAAATCTTACTATTAAAAAGAAGAAAAGATAAAACTTACAATGCAAACAAATACGAATTACCAGGTAGCAAATTACCACAATTTGTAGATATAAAAACATCAGTCACTCAGTCGGTTTACAATGAGCTTGGAATTACAGTTATGCCGATAGAACCGAATCAAAAAGTATATCTATATAACCGGTTAGTAACCGAAGACACAAAGTATAAGAACTACTTGTTTATAGAAATAACTTTAGAAGCAGAGTATATAACAGGTGAACCACGCACGGGTGAAGAGCACACGAATTGTATTTGGGTAGTACCTGAAGACGCACTAAGTTTAGACCTTTCTATAAGTTCTAGAGAAACAATAACAAAATATATTTACACGCATCAGAAAGAAAGCCTTTTATCATCAAGACCAAAAATACAAATAACATCAAGAGCAATTATTCGTAAAGGTTCTAAAATATTAATGTTAAAACGTACACCCAAATCAGCTTTTCCAAATCAATGGGAACTTCCAGGTGGTAAAATTGATGCATTAGAAACCTTAGATCATATAACAAGAGAGGTCTTTGAAGAAACTGGTTTAATCATAAAAGTAACTAAACCATCAATATTGACTTCTAGTAATATCATAAACACTGGTAAATACAGAGGTTATACATTTTTAAGTGTATTCAACGAAGCAAAAGTTGTTGGTGGCAGATTTAAATTGAGTCATGAACATGTTGATTCAGGTTGGTTTACAAAGAAACAAATTCTAAACTTAAATCTAGCAGATTACACGAAACTTTCTATATATAAATTGTTTACCATTGGAAAATAGTTGAAAATTCCCTTTAATGACTGTTCTTGCTAAACATTGTATAATTACAAAGTTAGTTATTATCGCCAAACTTAAAGCTTCGCACTCTAGTGCGTAGCTGGGGTTAGCGATAAGAAATCACGGACTTTAGCCTGTGATTTCATTAGTGTTTACCAATGCTGATATAGTTTTCAACTAGGTAACAGTTGTTACATACGAAAGCCGTGCCAGTTGATGAAGATCAAATTTAATAACATGTCATTATTGCCAGTTACACCAAACGATGTAGAAGAAATGTTGACAGTTGTGGTGTCTGGCGTAGCTTTCTTAAAAGCTAATTTGCCTAAAATAATAATTGCAACGATCATTGTCTTCATACTCTTTAAATTAACAGACAAAGTTTCTGCAAAAATAGAAAATAGATTAAAGATAAAACAGTTAAGAAAAAACAAGTCGCTAAGAAATGCTATAGCAAAAACAGTAAATATTTCCATAAAGCTTTTAATTTTAGCTGGCTTCTTTCGATTTATAGGTGTTCCAACAAATGTTATTGTTATGTTGCTTTTTGGTATTGTATTAGTTGTCGGATTTGGTTTAAAAAACTTTTTATCTAATGTAGGTGCTTCTGTAATATTAGCTTTAAGCAAAATAATTCACATTGGTGAATATGTAGAAGTTTTGGGTGTAGAAGGTACAATTCTAGAAAACCAATTACTTCACACCTCAATCCTGACTCCTGACAATAAAATTGTTTTTATTCCAAACAAGGAACTAGTTTCAAATAAAATAGGGTCTAGGGTACTTTAGAAACAATCTAAAGTGGTCGTCTCCCCAACTCTTTCAAAAGTAACACATAAATATTATCACGTCGATGATTGAATCGCCA
>JALWZX010000002.1 GCA_027002375.1 candidate division WWE3 bacterium
TCGCAGTGGCGATTCAATCATCGACGTGATAATATTTATGTGTTACTTTTGAAAGAGTTGGGGAGACGACCACTTTAGATTGTTTCTAAAGTACCCTAGACCCAATGTTATTAATGTAGATCGGGAAATTGCTTTTGAAGAAATTAAAGGTAATGATGTTATGTATGTTTGTGGTGGTAATACATTTTATTTAATGAAAAGAATCTGTGAGTTCGGTTTTGACAGAGTTATTAACGATTTTATTAAACTAGGCAAGCTATATTTAGGGGTTAGTGCTGGAAGTATTATTGTATGTCCAAGCATAGAAATAGCACTACCTTTTGATGAAAATGATGTTGGTTTGAAAGATTTTTCAGGTTTAGGTTTGACTGATATTGTTGTGTCTCCTCATTATACAGATGACGATAAAGTTTTAATTGACGATTATAGAAAAAAGAATATTTATGATGTAATTACACTAACAGATAACCAAGCTTTATTGATTGATGACAAAAATTTAAAGATAATAGAATAATATTATAATATGAAGAAAGACTAAAGATCGTTTTTGATGATTTTTAATTGCAACCGAAGTAGGAAGAAATATCTTTTTGGTGGCTTTCAACTGCATAGTAAAGCACAAAAGCGCGATTATTCAGTAAATCTGGGCAAATTTTATATTTGAGTATTAAAGTGCATTAATTTTTAAAGGAATTCACAGTTATAGATACTTTTGCACCTTCTGGAAAAGTTACTACTGTTTCCCAGTTTCCAGCCAGAGGGGATACAGATGGATTTGTCCCTAATAATTTTAACAACAAATAGTGTTTGCCGACACTTACCTCATTTAAACCAGTAGCGATTGGGTGTATTGTTGAGTTTGGAGCTCTTTTAGAAGGTATATCGGAATGTGTTATAAAATCTTTTAGTTTAAAGTATTTATCTTCCGCATCTTTTGTAAATGCTAGACGAAACTTATTTTTGTTTGGTGCTTTTAAGTCAACAGAAATATCATCTAGTGTTACCTCTGGTCCCCAGCTAATTAGTACCATAAATCGCGACGCAGTTGTAGGTATATTAAAGCTTTCTTTATCTAATTTAAGATTAGTTCCTAATATGCGATTGTCTAAATAAATTAAGCGGTTTTTAAAAATCACATCGTAACTATCGGTTTTAATTGTTAAATCGTTCTCATTTGCTAAAGTTTTTAAGTCTTGTAAAATTTTTTCGTCTTGTTTTGTTATTTTCTCCAAGCCATCTTTTTGTTCAAATACTTGATCTATAACATTTGCGAATTCCTTTGGTGAATTAGCATTATCAAAACCTATTATAAATCTATCTTCAAAATCTGCTAATTCTGTATAAAAATTAACAAGGTCCTGTCTAAATTTTTCTATATCGGGGTCTGTGAAAGATGTGCTTTCTATTTGGTTAATTGCATTTGACACCTCACTTCTGTTGGTAATTAATGTATTTTGCAATTCTTCCATAGAATGCAAAGGCTGGGGCATTCCTATATGCTTTTCGGCTCCAATTCTTTCAGGGTATTCGCTTGCTTCCATATATTCAGCAAGCGTTTCTGCAGATGTCTTTCGTACATCTGCAAGCTTTTGGTATAGATTTATTAATTCTTTAGCGTCTGTTTTTTGTGGAAAAATTAGAGCGTGTATTACAAATATAGTTGCAATTAACGTTAAAAATGACAAAAATATAAATAGAAGTGTTGCTTTACTTTTCACTTTATTACTTATTATATTATAAATTTTTATTTTTAACACATCGTTGTATATATGTTTGTTTTGCAATAACTGATATGGTTTAATGTGTGTATGAATAAAAGTACGAGTTTTGTAGGAATTCTAGCCATATTATTTAGCACAATGATTTATGGCTCATTTGGCGTGTTTACTAGACATTTAAGCAATGGCTTTCAACCTTTATCACAGCAATATTCCAGAAGCATTTTTATTTTATTATTTACTGGAATTTATATATTAATTTATAAAAATAAGAAAAACAGTTGGGTGAAAATAAAAAGAGAAGATTTAAGGTGGTTCTTCTTGTTAATTTTAAGCTCATTGTTTGATGTTGTACTGATATTTATTGCATTTAACCACACATCAATAGCAACTTCGTATTTTTTGTTTTACTCTTCAATAATTATTACAGGTATGGTGTTAGGGCGATTCTTATTTGCTGACAAATTAGACACAATGAAAGTAGTATCGCTAACGTTAATTTTTTTAGGTTTGGTTTTAGTATTTTCATTAGAAGTTAATAATAAAAATGTTATCTATTTGTTTTTAGCTTTGTTATCGGGAATTTCTGTTGGTGCATGGAATGTTTTTTCAAAAAAGCTTTCTAGTAAATATTCTACTGAGCAAATTATTTTTGTGAATTTCATATTTGTTGCGATTGTTGGTTTTATCATCTCTTTGCTTTTTGGTGAAAATTTGCCAATTCATATTGGGTTTAGTGATTTGGCATGGCTTGTTGGATTTTCAATCGCAGGTTTGTTGGCGATGGCTTTGGTAATTATTGGTTTTAGATATTTAGAAGCTCAAAAAGCAAGTTTGTTAATGCCAGTTGAAATTGTGTTTGCAGTCGTGTTTGGTTATTTGTTTTACGGGGAACTCATAAGCCCATCAACATTAGCGGGGGGGGTATTGATATTTATTGGCGCAATGATACCAAATTTGAATAAGAATTGGATTAAAGGTTTTAGAAACAAAAGAATGAATGATGCGTAGGTTCTAAAACGAAGTGCCCCGCACATTTTATCGGTTGTGTAAAATCAATTTATTTGATAGTATTGTCAACGTTATGACAAAAGGAACTTGGCAACCAAAAGTGAAGAAGGGTAATAGAAAGCACGGATTCTTTGCTAGAATGAAAACAAAAGCAGGAAGAAATGTTTTAAAAAGACGAAGATTAAAGGGTAGAAAGAGACTTGCAATTAATCGTGGCTGGAAAGCGTAGAAATCCCCATAATTTTTAAATATCATTTAGAATTCCACATAATAGTGTAAAATGTTGATTAAGTAGGGGGTATTTTTATTTCTAAGAATTTTAGATTTAGTTCATAGAAGATTTTGTTTTGAATCTATCATCATAAGAAACCACTGGCTTCAGCCAGTGCATTTTCATATTTAGTTGCCCAGTTATTGTGTATAGTAGAGAATATAGCTTAAAAACAAGATATAATTTTCGTAAGGTTTTGAACTATGGTGAGACTTTTAAAACGCAACACCTGATTATTCGTTACTTAAAAGTTGATGATTCAGTTTTTTCTAAAGATGAACCTAAGAAGAAATTTGCAATTATTGTTTCTAATAAGTTTAGTAAAAAAGCTGTTGTACAAAATAGGGTGCGTAGAGTTATTGCAGAGGCTATTCGTTTGAATATTGAGAGATTTCCCAATAATTATTATTATGTTTTTGTACCTAAGAAAAGTTGTTTAGTTGACGGTAAACCAAATGTTCATTCTCAAGAAATTGGCGCTGAAATCGATTCGTTTTTATCAAAAATGGTTATCTCTTGATCAGGGGTACCCATCTAAATTTAAGCCTGAAGAGGTGCATATGTGTAGGTTTACGCCGACATGTTCTGAGTATACGTATCAATCTATTGATAAATACGGTTTGATCAAAGGGGGAATTAAGGGCGCTTATCGCATTTTAAGATGTAACCCATTTAATAAGGGTGGGTACGACCCGGTTAAGTGAAGCGCGCCCGACTGAAGTCGAGAGCTTTCTATGCCTGCGTTGCACGAAATCTAACGATTACCTACTCATCCCCCACCTGAAAGATGGGGGCTTTCAACGGAATAGTAATACTCGTTTTAACTGTTCACTAATTGCGAAATTTTAAGTATAATGCAAAGAGCTTTTTGCTATGCCGTCTGAAGTTGCATTTTTCGAGTAGAATGAAAGATGTATGAGAAAGTAGCCAGACTGCGTGCAAAGTAGGCATAGGAAGCGTCTAGCTTCACTGTTTGTGTTGTTTTCTTTTTAGTTTTTGGAATTCAACCGTTTAATATTATGTTTGAATTATTAAGTCATATTTATAATACATTTTTGTTTATTCCAATTCTTAATGCATTAGTTGTTCTTTACTTTTGGTTAGGGCACAACATGGGTTTTGCTATTATTGCATTAACTATTATCATTAAACTGATTCTATTTCCTCTTTCGCAAAAGCAACTTGCTGCGGCAAAGAAACAAAAGGAATTGCAACCGCACTTAAAGGAATTAAAGAAAAAATATCCTGATAAGACTGTTTACGCACAAAAACAGATGGAACTTTTTAAAGAACATGGTGTTAATCCTGCATCTGGTTGTATTACTAGTTTTGTTCCTATATTGATTATTTTTCCGTTGTATCGGGTTTTTACTTATACTTTATCGGCGGTAGGTACTACAATTGCCGATATAAACAATTTGTTATATTTTGAATTTTATAAATTAGATCCAAATACTGTTATTAATACCTCTTTTGGTTATTTAGATTTGTCTAAACCAGACCCATACTATATTTTACCTATTGCTGCAGCTGTTTCACAGTTTGCTATGTCTAAGATGATGATGCCTGGTATTAAGAAGATGGAAAAAGATGCTAAGAAAACTAAAGGTAAAACTGATGATGTGATGTCTAATATGCAAGGTCAGATGGCTTATATTATGCCCGTTATGACTCTTTTTATAGGTTTGAAACTTCCGTCGGGGTTGGTTTTGTATTGGTTTATTTCGACTTTATTCGCAGTTGTTCAGTATATGATGTTAAACAAAGAAAATATGGTATTATTTAATCGTAAGAATGCTTTGGGTGTTGTTGAAAATGTATCTGGTGTTAGTTTAAAAAAGGGTGAATCAGATATTATTGAAGGGGAAATCATAGATGATGAACCCGCCAAAGAGGTTACAGGTGGTAAGAATTCCACCAAAAAAAAGAAGAAAAAAAAAGAAAAAGTCTAAAAAATAGTTTCAATTTAATATTATGGAATCAAAAGAATTACAAACCGAAGTAGAAAATATTTTAAATAAGATTTTTGAGGAAATGGGCGTAAATGCTGAATTAGAATTTGTGCCACAAGAAAAGGAAAACACTTATTTAAAGGTTAAAATAACGTCAGAAGATGCAAATTTATTAATCGGATACCATGGGGAAACTTTGAATTCGTTACAACATATTGTAAATGTAATGTTGTATAAGAAGTTTGAGGAACCTGGCGGTGTGCTGTTAGATATCGAAGGGTATCGAGAAGAGAGAGAAAGAAAGTTGTTAGAAGTGGCAGAGAACGCTGTTTCTAAAGCGCGATTTTTAGATAAATCTATTGCTTTGTACCCAATGAATAGCTACGAAAGAAAGGTTGTTCATGAATATGTGTCGAGTCAAAATGGTGTTGTGTCTGAATCTGAGGGTGACGGAGCTGGTAGAAGGGTTATTATTACGCCAGTTGATGGTGACGTGAAGAGTGGTGAGAATGATGGTGGCGAAGTTAGTGGTGATGCAGGTGATGAGGGTATTATGGTAGGTGAAAGTGGCACAAAGGGTAACGGGAATGACGAAGATACTGGTAATTACGACGCTGATAATAACAGTACAGTCGATGATAGCACGGATGATAACGATGAAGTAGGTGATAGTGCAAGTGACAACGACACGACTGATATGGGAGAAGATTTTAACTATAGTGAAGAATAATTTTTGGCTTATGGTTTTAAGAATCGTATTTGATATTTGGTGGAAATTATGGATTTAGCAAGGAGATTACAAGTTAATTAACTTGTTTGTCGTAATGTTTTTTGCAGTGAGAATTTTTGATATAGTAATTTAGTTTTACCTTTAATTTATGAAATTTACTGTTTTACGAAACAATCTTTTACATGGTTTACAAATAGTTTCAAAAGCTGTTAATACTAGAAGCCCGTTACCAGTTTTGTCTAATGTTTTGATTAAAACAGAGAAGGGTAGAATTAAGTTAACTACATCTAATTTACACGTAACAATTTCAACATGGTTGGGTGCTAAGATTGATGATCAGGGGGAATTCACTGTGCCAGCTAAGTTGTTGTTAGAATTTGTTAGTCAACTCACTGATGAGAAAATAGATTTTGAATTGGAAGGCGCTGTTTTGAATGTTACTACTGAGAAATCAAACGCGCATTTTAGTGGAATAGTAGCTAGTGAATTCCCAGAGATATTAACAGTAGAAGACGGTGAAAAAATTGATCTTGATGCCGGTGAATTCGCAAAGGCGTTACATCACATTCAATATGTTGTAGCGACAGATGAATCTAGGCCTGAATTAACAGGTGTGTATTTAGAGCTTTCTGGTGATAAGTTGGTTTTAGCTGGTACAGATGGGTTTAGAATGGGTGAATATACGATGAAATTATCGCAAAATGTCAAAAATGAGGTTTCGTGTATTTTGCCAGCGAAATCTTTGGCGGATATTGTTAAGACATTTAGTGCTGAAGTTGAAGGGGGCGATGAGGGTGAAAGTAAAGGCAAAAACGGTAAAAAGATTTCGCTTCTTATAAACAATGACAGAAATATTGCCGTAGTTTCTATCGAAGACATGACAGCATATGTACGAATGATAGAAGGTCAATACCCTGAATACAAAGCGATAATTCCTGATGAATTTGTTACTGAGGTTAAGCTAGCTAAGGATGAATTGGCATCAGGTGTAAAACTTGCAAACATTTTTGCTAGAGATAAGGGTAATATGGTTAAATTTGTTGTGAATGACGGGGAAGTCGAAGTTTTATCTCAACCCACAGAAAGTGGTAGTAATTCCACCAAATTAAAAGCAGAAGTAGAAGGTGATGATTTATCAATAGCATTTAACGCAAGATATTTATTAGAATTTTTCAACAATGTTTCAGGTGACGAGGTTGTTTTTAAAGCAAGCGAGTCTACAAAGCCTGGCTGGTTTCAAATAGTAGGGCAAGACAATTACTTTTACTTGGTAATGCCAATGAAGGCAAATTGGTAGTTGTTATACTTCAAAGCTTGAGACATACCGTGTAAGCCGTCGGTATTTCACTTTTTATTAACCATAATAGATCCTGACATGTAATGTGGCTTTGCGCCTTTGTGCTTGTCTACTGTGCTGTATGGGTTGGGCATTGTCGGCTGTTGTGCGTTAGTTGAATTTGGTTGTTGTTGAGGTTGTTGGTTTGTTGGGTTTGTCGGTTGCTGTGTCGCTTGAGGTTGTTGAATTGGCGAGTTTGATTTGCTTGTTTGTTGATTTGCATTTTCTGGTTGGTTGTTTAGTGAATTTGAAGATTTAGCATTTTGTTCTGTTGCAGTTGTTTGTTGTGTAGGTGTAGCTGGTTGTACGTTTTGTATGTTTATTTGATTTGGGTTGGTATTAGCAGTACTTGTTAATTGGTCAACTACTGTTTCTTGTATTTGTTTTTTTGCTTGTTCGACCTGTTCTTCTAAAGATTTATCTATGGTTTTGAGTTGTTGTTCTTTATCTATTTCTAGCACTTCTTGTGGATTTGTCGTAATTAACACGTGTTCTTGTGGCGATGCCTTTACTCTTATCGCAACATGATTTGTACCAGCGAAAAATAGTCCCTCTCCAATACCCGCCGATAGCAAAAAGTTTCTTTCCCCTTGCGACAGATAAAATACTTCTGCAATTTTATCTATTGCTGCTGGATGCTGCCTTAATAGTATCTGTAACGAAGAATTTGTAACTACAGCTTTTCCCTGGTCTGATCCTAAAAAGTCGGCAACATCTTGAGATATTGTGGTCAATCCTAAATAATATTTTCTTGAACGTTTTGCGATTGAAAAAACAAACATCGCTGAATCCTTGTATTGCATTAATGTCCAAGCTTCATCGAGAACAAGTATTCTTTTCTTTAAGTCGTGTTTTATTTTAGTCCAGATAAAGTCTAGTATCATAAACATCGCAATTGGTCTTAAAATGTCTTCTAGATTTCTAATTGAGAATACTGTAAAAGGGTTATCTAGATTCACATTTGTTCTTTGATCAAACACACCGGCTAATGAGCCTTTTATATATCTTTCTAGTCTTTCCGCAATTGATTTTGATTCTGGTTCATCCATTGCTAATAGAACTTTATATAAATCTTCCAATAGCGGCGGTTCGTTTTGTTGAGTTAACGGATCAGGTGTAATGCCCTTTAATTTATAAGTTTCGACTAATGCTCTATCTAATACTGCCGATTCAGCACTATTGGTTTCTCCTATCATTATCTTAAATAGTGCGTGTAGGCTTAGTATTTTAAGGCTAAGTTGATCTTCTTCTTCCTGAATTAGTGGTAGGTCAAATGGATTAATTTTTGCAGGGCTGTTTACACTAAAATCTATGTATTCTCCGTCTAACGCTTCACAGAGTCTTTTATACTCATTTTCTGGATCCAATACGATTGATTCTACTCCGAATAACATTGATCGTAAAATTTCTAGCTTCACCATGTAAGATTTGCCAGCACCTGCTTTTGCAAAAACTACTGAATTAGCATTTTCCAATGAAAATCTATCAAAAATTATTAGCGATCCATTATGTTTATTTATTCCATACAAAATGCCCTCATTCATCGTTAAGTCACTAGATGTGAATGGAAATGTGGTTGCTACTGACGTGGTATCCATGTTTCTTATTACTTTTAATTTGTCTAGACAAACCGGTAATGTTGTTTGAAAGCCTGCTTCCATGTCAAGTGTTGCCTTTTTAGATATCAAAGACATTGAACCAAGTGTAGATTCCACCTGATATCCTATACTTCTTAATTCTTCTAACGAATCTGCAGATATGGTTACGTAAAATGAAAAGTGAAAGAATCTTTCAATTCCCTTAACTAATTGTTCTTGTAGAGATTTTGCGTCTTGTAGTGCAGCTTGAACAGCCGGATCTAATACTTTACCTTTTTCTCTGGCGATATTTATAGTCGCCTCCATTTCTGCAATTTTTCTTCTTAAGTCATCTAGAACATTTCTAGCATTCATAGGGTAGTAATACATTGAGATTGTTAATGTATGATCGAAATTTATTATTGGTTCAAGCCAATTGGCACCAACAAATCTCGGATAACCGGAAATAAATAGTGTTTGATAGTATTTATCACCAATCTTTATGTAGTTATAATCAACTTCTATTGCACTAGGGGCTATGATGTCTTGAATTCCCATGATTCCCTTTGCGATTTTAGTTTCGCCTGATTCTTGTTCTGTTAACAATTGTTTTTGTTTTTTTCTGTTTTTCTTTTCCTGCGCTAAAGCTTTATTAAATTGTTTAGTGTTTTGTTTATTAT
>JALWZX010000003.1 GCA_027002375.1 candidate division WWE3 bacterium
GATTTACAGGTTGGACATTTATACTTGTTTTTCATAAAACAAGTATGCTTCACTCAGTTAAATTAGCAATTTGATATATGAATACAACCTATTTGAAGAATTTAAGCGCCAGAAAATGAACGCTCCCCGTGGAGTTTCATACTACGAGCGGAATTTTACCTTAGATGGTAGAATATACATATAATGCGAATCAAATTAGTAAATAAATTTGGCAAATCAATTAGATTAATATTCCTATTGTTTGGAATTTCAGCTTTAATAATTAGTACATATTTTTTAGTTAAAGGGTCATCTATTCAAACATCAAAAAATACCCCACCATTAACTACTTTTAATACAAAGGTTTTGGCTGATTATAGATTTCCAAAATGTTCACGTCCTAACTTAGCATTTTATGACCCGAGTGATTACGCTGAAGGAATAGTTGATATCAACTCATTTAACAGTAGGCCAAATAATAAAGTTGGACTTTATGTATATCCTGAAGAAGGACTAATTGTAAAGGCAGATGAGATGATAAATTCTAACGGTGGCGATTGGGGATATGTGTTACTTCCTTTCAATGTACAAGAATTAGATACAGAAAAATGGTTCAAGATTTTTATGGGCTTGAGTGAATTACATCTGATTCCTGTAGTTCAATTATGGAATATAAATTCGTACTCTGACATAAAAAGCCAAACAGATAATACTGCAGAATTTTTGGCTGATCTACCATGGCCTACTAATAATTGGTATGTGAGTGTTTATAATGAACCAAACGATAAAAATTTCTGGCAGGGTAGGGTTGATCCAGAGAATTATGCGGTAGTTTTAGGATACACCGTTGATAAGTTGCATCAAACGGATTCTAGGTTTTTTGTTTTGAATGGAGCTTTTAATGCAAGTGCGCGTACGGGTAGAGGTTATTTAAGTGAAGATATGTATTTGTTAAGAATGAATAGTAAAGTTCCAGGTATATTTAATAAATTAGACGGTTGGGCTTCACATCCATATCCACAGCCAAACTTTTCAGGAAAACCTACTGACAAGGGTAGAGATAGTATTACAGCTTATGATTGGGAACTTTTATTATTAAAACATTATTTTGGAATAAATAGATATTTGCCAGTTTTTATAACAGAAACTGGATGGCCCCATGCAGAAGGTGAAGAAATTGACACCAATTATTTACCAGAAGAAACTGTCGCAAGTTATTATAAATACGCATTTGAGAATGTGTGGTTGAAAGATCCAAAAGTTGTTGCGATTATGCCATTTACAATAATTTATAATACACCATATGATCATTTCTCATTTTTAAAAAATGATAGAGATTCTGTTTATAAACAATTTGATGTTATTAAGTCTATAAAGAAAACTGCTGGTTATCCTGAGTTATCGAACGCTTATTTTGATTATATAAAAACAATTCCAGCTTGTGCAAAATGAATTTAGAATTTTTAGTATAACCCTAATCACTGTGATAAATTTAGAGCGTTTTTAATTTCCCCTTCAATTATATCGTAATCACCACGACCCTCGTGAATATATGTAATAATGCCATCTTTATTTATTATGTATAAAGTTGGCCAATATCTATTTCGGTAAGATTTCCATATTTTGTATTGATCATCTTGTATTACTGGATACTCTATATCAAATCTTTTAATAGCTTTTTCTAACCTGCCTGTATCTTTTTCTGGTTCAAATTCAGGTGTATGAACGCCCAATATCTCTAAACCGTCTTTTGCATACTTTTCTTGATATTCATTAAGATGTGGAATTACATCTATACAATTCACACAATCCATTGACCAAAACTCTACAACCTTTACATTTGAATTTTGTTGCTCAAGTCCATTTGTATTTAATTTTGCATATATATCTTTAATTTCAGGTGCTTTGTCACCAATTTTTAGTGGTTCTCCATTAACCTTTAAATCGTTTGATATCGCTTTACATTTTCCATCATTACTATCACATGCTACTGCTTGATCTTTCTTATTTAATTCTTCATGAATACGGTTTAAGTCTTTTTCAACAAACTCGTTATCCTCAATTACCTTAGTTAAATTAGATAAATTAGGAAACACTTTATAGATTTTTGCTTGTAGTTTAAGATCCAAGTTTGTTGCTATTAATACAGCTATTACTATAACTACAATTCCGAATACCTTTTGTATTTGTGCAGTATGTTTTGAAATTGAATGTGTTTTATTAGAGAATTTGTTTCCAAAAAGTGCGAGTAAAAACAACGGTATTGATAAGCCAAAAGTGTATATTAGCATCATTAATATTATTGTGGAATTCAAATGTTGTGTTGATGCAAGTGTTGCAACTGTAGCAAGTATTGGTCCAGCACATGGTGACCAAACTATTCCGAGTGCTAAACCTGTAACCAAACCAGAGAAAAACCCGTTTTCGTTATTTATAGTTGTGCTAGAAAACTTTGAACTAAATATAGTTACACCTTTTTCAAAAACATTCATTATCTGTGGAACTATGAGTGATAGTCCTAAGAATATTAAAATTATCACTGCCACATATCTAAATATAATAGGGTCGAAAGAAAAAAGTTTTAATAGGTAAGACAATAGTAATGTTAATACAGCAAAACTAATTGATACACCTACTGTTATTCCTAGTGGTTTCTTTTTACCACCTGAAGCCGTTATAAATATTACTGGCAATATAGGCCATATGCAAGGTGAGAGTATTGTTGTCAAACCAGCCAAAAATGTAAAAACATACAAAAATATCATAGCTCATTGTATACATAAATGCATGTTTTTATCAACTACTATGCATTATTTCGCTATGTGTGATATTGTATTTATGCTATGAATAACATACCTAAAAAATATTTTATAAACACATATGGATGTCAAGCTAACATAAAAGATAGTCAAGTAATGGCTGGAACATTAGAAGCTCTTGGTTTTGAAAAGACAGAAACCTATAAGAACGCGGATATTGTAATTATCAATACTTGTTCAGTTAGACAAAAAGCTGAGGATAAGGCTTTTGGTTGGGGAACAAAGTTTGTCAATAAAACTAAGCAAAATTCTGAAAATTCCCCCAATCAAAAAAAATGTAAAAAACCAATTATATTTGTAACAGGTTGTATGATAGGTAGCGCCAAGGGTGATAGGCAAAGAATAATACTTGATAAATTGGCAAAGAGGCTGAAATGGGCTGATTATCTGCTTGCACCTGACGAAGAATATTTGATTCCAACTATATTAGAAAAAGAAGGTTTGCTAAGTGACTGGGCAACAAAATCTATAAACTTGAATAAAATTATAAATGATGCAAAGTACGACCCTAAATTTGAAAATAAAACAGAATGGGCGTATGTAAATATTTCAACAGGTTGTGATAATTTTTGTACATATTGTGTTGTGCCATATGCTAGAGGTAAAGAGGTTAGTAGAGAAAAAGAGGATATTCTTAAAGAAATAAATACTCTAGTATCAAAGGGTCATAAAAACATAATGCTTGTTGGTCAAAATGTTAATTCTTGGGGTTTAGACAGAGAAACTAAATTTAAATTAAGAGCAGGGTCTAGTCATAAAATTCCTTTCGCGGATTTGTTAAGAAGCACTCATGAGATAAAAAATGTAGAAAAAATCAGTTTTTTGTCTTCTAATCCCTTTGATTTTACACAAGATTTGATTGATACATTACCGTTACCAAAGATTGATAGATATTTACACATTGCGGTTCAAAGCGGTGATAACGAGATTCTAAAAAAGATGAATAGAAGACATACTGTTGAGGAATTCAAAGAGCTAATTTATAGAATAAAAAAAGTTGTGCCGGACATGAGGTTTGGTACAGATGCTATTGTTGGATTTCCAACAGAAACTGAAGAACAGTTTATGAAAACAGTAGAACTATTTAAAGAAATAAAATTTGTTGTCGCTTACATTTCAATGTATTCGCCTAGAGAAGGTACTGTTGCAGAGCGTAAAATGATAGACGATGTACCGTTAAAAGAAAAAAGGCGTAGACATGCGTATCTTACAAAAGTTTATGAGAAAATGAAGCATAAACATTATAATTAAGGTTGATGTAAAGCCTCTCACGACATCGTGAGCCTCACCCAACAGACAGTTTGGATTTACTCTATACTTGTGATACATTTTAGATATGAAAAAGGCTAACATATTTGTTATATTTGGCCCTACATCGTCAGGTAAAACCTCTTTAGCTATTAAACTATCTAAAAAATTAAATGGAATAATAATTTCAGCAGATTCTAGGCAGGTTTATAAAGAAATGAACATAGGAACTGGCAAAGTTCCTATTAAATCAAACTATGACATTCAAAAATTAGAATATAAATGGGTCATAAATGATATTGATTTATACGGGTATGATCTTGTATTTCCCAATGAATATTTTTCTGCGTACGATTTTTATAATTATGTAAACGATGTTATAGAGGTTGAGCACAAAAAAGAAAAGAATATATTTTTAGTGGGCGGAACTGGTTTTTATATAGATGTTGTTACGGGTAAGTCTTCAATGTCTGGAATTAAACCAAACCCAGAATTACGTAAGCAACTTGAGAACAAAACTACAAATGAACTTTTTGAAATTCTAAATAGGTTGAATAAAAAAATGGCTTCTAATATAGATAAAGAGAATAGAAATAGGTTGATTAGAGCAATAGAGATAGCAAGTACATTTAACAATGCAAAATCATATAAAAATGAGCAGATAAGTAGCGAGTTAACAAAGTATTTTGATTTTATATACTTGGGTTTAACAGCAAATAGAGAGACTTTGTATAATAGAGTTGATGGGTGGTTAGATGAAATATGGAAAAATGGTTTATTAGACGAAACTAAGTATTTATTAGCAAAGTATAAGAATTCAGATAAATTAAATGGCTTAGTATACAGATCTGTTGTCGAGTTTTTGAATAACAATATAAAAGAAGAAGAAGCTATTCAAAAATCAAAATACGACTTGCACCATTATATACGAAGACAAGAAACATGGTTTAAGCGGTATAGTGATGCTAATCTTTTTGCTATTGAGGATAAAAAGTATTACGAGAAGATACTAAATCTGCTACAATCTAATTACCAATTATGAATGATAAAAATATAGAGATTTCCACAAAAAGCATTATTATATTTTTTCTTATTTTGTTTTTAGTATGGATATTATGGCTTATTAAAGATGTGTTAATTACATTATTTATAGCCATCATTTTAGCACTCGCATTAGAACCCGCTGTTAAATGGTTAAATAATAAGAAAATTCCGCATGCAGTATCTGTATTCTTAGTAATTTTCATATTTCTATTTGTATTGGTTGGATTGGCAAGTTTCTCTATATCGCCACTGGTAGCCCAAACGCAGGTGTTAATAAGAAGCCTGCCTGTATATGTTGATTCGTTATTTAATATGCCAGGTACCGAAGAATATGCTAAAAGATTTAATGATGCTTTATTCACACAGATTTCACAGGCATCTGGTAATGTAGTTTCGGCAACTGTGGGTATGTTTTCTAGTGCGTTATCAGTTGTTGTGCTTTTAGCATTTACGGTTTATTTGTTGATAGATTTCGATTCATTTAGAGAATTTGCTTTGTCATTTGCACCAAAAGACAAAAAAAAGGACTTAAGAAGTTTAGTTACTACGATCGAAGATCAGTTAGGATCTTGGTTAAGGGCTCAGGCATTACTGATGTTTATTATTGGCGTCGCAACATATATTGGTTTAATACTTTTAGGCATAGATTATGCATTAGCTCTAGCAGTTCTAGCTGGGTTACTTGAAATTGTACCAATTATTGGTCCTATCGTGTCTGTGATACCAGCAGCGATAATTGGTTTTAGTATATCACCAATAATGGGGTTAGCTGTAATAGCGTTATATATATTAATTCAACAATTAGAAAATAATTTGCTTGTACCTAAGGTTATGCAAAAGTCTGTAGGGTTTAACCCATTGTTTACAATTTTAGTGTTGTTAATAGGTTCAAAACTGATGGGCGTTTTGGGTGCTTTAATTGCCATACCAATTACCATAGTCTTTTTTGAAATAATTAAATACCTACTTAATTTAGATATTGAGTATTTTGAAAGATTTGGTGTTCAAAAAAACAAAAGAGATAATTTATTGAAAAAGCTTAATATATTTTCTGCGGAAGTCAAAGAGTAAATGTTTGGTATTGTTAATCATTTTACCCAATCGCCTCGTATCGCCGGATAATAAATAATGATATCGCCAAGTTCATCATTCGGTTGCATGTCTGGTTGTGAAAATTTTCCCTCAAATACGTATATTGGTTGTAAATATTGTGTATCTTCTGAATATTCTGAAGGTTCATAATACGCTAAATATACATTTCTTATGTCGATATTAGATACGTCGACATTATTTATGTAATCGTAGTAATCATTTTTTGAAGGTTTAATATATGCAATAACTCCGTTGCCTTCAGTTATGGTTTGCCAAACTGAAGAAATATCAGATAAATAATAGTCCGATGGATTTTCTTGATCGTATTTCCAATATGTATAACTTATTATTGGGAATTTATACACATCTTTATGATTTGTGACAAAAAAGCTAATCAATGAATTCTTAGGGTTAGGGCCTAATATTGGAAAGGATTTCACCAGCTTTTCACTTCTTCTATGTTTTTCGTAAATGTTTATGTATCTGTTGGCATCAATTTTTATAATCTTGGATTGGTTTGGGTTTAATGTTTCTTCTTTCAAACTGCCTAAAACAATTTTAGATGGTATGCTAGTATATTTAATTGATTTTGAATCTATATCGTTTAGTAGAGACTTAGATTTTATAAAATTAGAAACCATTGCTATTGCATCGTCTTCCTTTATCGTTGGTACAGCAGAAAGTGCCGTACCGAGAGGAACCAATTGTGTTCTTAGAGTAAAGTTTTCGGTTACAGCATTGGCAACCATTGATCTGTTATATGTGCCGTCTACCCACACAAATTCTGATGATGATTTTTTAGTGTACTGATCAGTAAAATACATATCACTTGCTAATTGCTTTATATTTCTTTCAGACAACAATGTTGGTTCCGGTTTTATAATTTTGTATACATTTAGCCTATCGGGAAATTGAGGTAGATTTCCATCTATAGTATCTAAATTATATTTAGGTGTTCCCTTTATTGTTACAGATTGCATTTTTAATCTTGGTAAAATTCCAAATTCAGAGGCAGGTTCAGCAGCTTGTGGCGGAAATAATGCAAAGTACACAGATTTTACGCCTAAATAAGAAAATTTGGCAGTGTAGTAAAAAGCGGTAAATGCGATTAGAAGAATTATAACTTTCTTTATAGTAGACTGGGTTTCAGACAGATTCATATATTAAGTATAAAGGTATTATCGTGTATAATCAATTCATATGAAAAACTCTAATAGTGTACAAAACAAATCAAAAATAAAGAAAGTTCGTACTAGACTTGGTCCTAGCCCGACTGGTTTTGCCCATTTAGGTACTATTTATCAAGCAATGATAGATAAAGTATGGGCAGAAAAAAATGGTGGGCAATTTGTTCTAAGAATAGAAGATACTGATATAAAAAGATTTGTAGAGGGGGCAGAAAATGTAATATACGATTCATTAAATTGGTTTAAACTCATACCAGATGAAGGCCCAATATATGGTGGTGAATATGGCCCATATAGACAGTCAGAAAGATTAAATTTATATAAAAAATATGCTGAGAAATTAGTGAAAGAAGATAAAGCATATTATTGCTTTTGCTCAAAAGAACGGTTAGATGAAGTTAGAAAACAACAACAAAACGAAGGGAAACAACCAATGTATGATAAACATTGCAGGCACCTATCTAAAGAAGAAGTTCAGAAAAAACTTGATGCAGGTGAAAGTCATGTAATAAGAATGAAAGTTCCTGAGAATGAAACGATAATTGTTGAAGATTTAATAAGGGGAACAATAGAGTTTGACTCTAATTTAGTAGATGATCAGGTGATAATGAAATCTGATGGATTTCCAACATATCATCTAGCAGTTGTTGTAGATGATCATTTAATGAATATAACTTATGTAATACGTGGCCCAGAATGGATAACTTCGTTTCCAAAGCATAAATTGTTATATGATTATTTAGGTTGGGAAATGCCTGTTTTTGTACATACGCCAATAATAAATAATATGGATGGTAGTAAATTGTCAAAAAGGCAGGGTCATGCGAGTGTAGATTGGTATCGTAGAAAAGGGTATTTACCAGAAGCAGTTTTAAACTTTATTGCACTTTTAGGTTGGAGTCACCCTGAAGAAAAAGAGATTTTTAGTTGGCAAGAGTATGTTAACGTTTTCGACTTAAAAAATTTGTCAGCAGTGAACCCAAAACTAGATTTAAAAAAATTAGATTGGATGAATGGGCAGTACATGCAAACTTTAACCAATGAGCAGTTTTTAGACAAATTATACAATTGGTTGACTTATTGTATTGATAATGAATATGTGGGTGCAACCGAATATGAGACACACTGGACAAAACAAGATTATATAGATGTGTTTAATTGGTTGAGAAATTTAGATGAAGATAAAAAACTATTATTTGCTGAGATAAATAAACCTAGGGTAAAAATATTTGAAGATTTACTTCCACTAAATAATTTATTTATAAAAAACTTTAATATTGATGAGGAATTCATAGAGTTGCTTAACAAATATAAAAATTCTGAAGAAAATAAAGAGCATTTAGAATGGATTGCTGACTTACTGAAAAACAGTGATTTTTCGCTAGCACATCTGAAAAACATTGAGTTACAAGTGAAAAACAGAGCAGATGAAGTCGGTTGGAAAATAATGGAAGTATTTTATCCAATAAGAGTGACCGTAGCGGGAAGTAAGGTTAGCCCACCACTATTTGAAAGTATGTTTATATTAGGTAAAGAAAAAGTAATAGAAAGATTTGACAAAGCTTTAGAAGCTCTTTAGAACTTTAAATTTAGATAGTATAAATAGTGTGATAAAATTAATTTCGTTATATTTCACTATTGCCCGGTCGTCTAATGGTAGGACATGCGGTTCTGGACCGTATAATCTAGGTTCGAATCCTAGCTGGGCAACCAATTTAGTGTGAAATTTTAGCAAAAAACAATATGAAAATTACATTGGGTCTAGGGTACTTTAGAAACAATCTAAAGTGGTCGTCTCCCCAACTCTTTCAAAAGTAACACATAAATATTATCACGTCGATGATTGAATCGCCACTGCGACTCTTTAAGAAAAAGCGG
>JALWZX010000004.1 GCA_027002375.1 candidate division WWE3 bacterium
TTCTTCTAAACTCAAATGTTTATACTTTTTTGACATTTATTGCACCTCCTTTGGTCTTTTATTTTACCAAAGTGGGGCACTTCGTTTTGGAACCTATGAGCTTTATTCGAATCATAATGATGAGGGGATACCGTGGTATCCACACGCCTTGAATAATAATAGGGTTAGGCCATTAGTTAACAGAGATGCTGGAGATTTAGTTTTTTCAGCGCATGCTGACTTAGGTGATGATAAGTTAATAATTAGTTCAAATGACAATGTTAAAGTTTGTAGGCAAGAAATAGAGGTAAATTTCCAAGACTTACCTGAATACAAAAGAATCTCTACATTACTTAGAACTGGTTTATTAGATGGAGTTCAGGTAATAGATTTATTAGATGATGTAATAAACAGAATGGGTTGGGTAATTGATCCTGATTTAATAGCTATTGTGGCGCAAGTGATAGAATTCTCTGCATCTGTAAAATCTGTAGCAGAATTTATGTTAGGCGAAGGAAGTAGGCGTGCTATATGGATACGAGATTATTTTGGGCATGACGATCGATCAAAACGTTTGTTAGTTCATAAACAAGGGGGGAATTTAGTTTATGCACGAAACGATAATCTCATAGAAATGTTCCCGCCTAATATATTCGGTGGCAACCATAGCTTGAAGCTTAAAATTGAAGAGGCCAATGGATTTTCGTTAAGTATTCGTATTGCAACACAAGAGGGTGACGAAGTAGAGTATGTTTACGACATTGAACAAGGTAATTTTATATTAGGTAATGGATACGTGTTGGCAGAGCAAGCTGCCTTGTATGTAATACGAGACATAGTAAATCCATTGTTGAGAAACGCTAAGTTTGTTCTACAACAAACACAAGTGCAGATTTAGGTTCTTTCCTACACCACCAACACAACGCCAATAACACCAACAGTTGCTGATGTTATCTTTTGCATTTTTCATACAAATCCATTTGTAACTATTGTTGACCTTATGAGACACGACATTATAATATAAACTATGGAACCAACAGAATTGGCAATACCTGATCGTGAAGAATCTGATGAAAAAATTTCTGCAGCACTTTTGATTATGCAGCATTGGACAGAAGAAGGCTTTGATCCTGAAGTTGTCAAGCCAGAAGAAGTTAAAACTATATCATTTGCACTTAAGTGGTTGGAAATAAAAGATATGATTAGAGAGGGTGAAGGCGATCAAACTGTATACCAAGTAGCGTATGCATATGTATATGAAATGCCAATGGACAGATTATATGAAATGCATACTTGGTTTTTTCCGCCACAACTTGAATTCGAAGATCGCCAACAAGAAAAATCTATAACGTTTACGATTGTTGATGATTCATCTGAAAAGTCTATTGACGGTATTGAATACAAAAATTTTGATTCATTTGCACAAGTTGTTAATGCGTTAGCACAAGTGCTTGCTTCTAGGGATGATACGATTCAAATAATAGAACAAGATCTTAGAAGTGTATTTGATAGGATGATGGCTGGGGTTGAGACAGCATTGCGAAAATTTATTCTCCGTATTTGAGTTTTGCATTACACTACCAACACAACCCCAATAACCCCAACAATTGCTGATGTTATCTTAAGCAAAAATAATTTTCTTTCACCTAACAGAATACCAGACAATATTGTATTAAATATTACAGTTGTTGAAATCAATGCTGTTGTGGTAGAAATTGGCCCATATCTGTAAGATAAAAGCATTGTTAATGTATAAAATACAGAAAAAAAGCTTGTTGAAAGATGCCAAGCCATAGTTTTTCTGTTCATATCTTCTCTTATTGCTACGAACATTTGTTTGAAAGTTAATCTTTCGTCAAATTTACTCATAAAAAACACATAAATTGCGCCAACTAAATAGCTTAACATCACATAAAACGGTAAGTTTCGACCACCACTTAAATCTATATCGATTAAAATTCCGATAGCATAGGCTAGGTTGGCTACGATTCCTACTGCCCAGTATTTGTTCATTTTGTGTGAACCGAAATCATAAGCAACATTAAAATTGGCTATAACAATCAGTATGATTCCCAATAAAGTTTGAAACGACACAAGTTCGTCTAGTATTAAAATCCCAAACAAAATTAAGAATATATGCACAGAAAGATCAATGACACCAGATACTGCAACATCTACGTTTTTTCTTACTGTTGCCTGAGTTCTATCGTGAATTGCATAGAAGATTCCTGCAAATAAGAACATTACTATTGCTAAATAATTGTAGGGGGAACTCGCATGGTTATCTAAATTAACAAATGGTAATGGTTGTTTCGAGATGAATGCTAAAGGAATCATCAGTAGGCCGCCGATTGCTTGAAAAGCAATCGGCGGCACAAAGTCATGTTTAGTTTTCAATAATGTAACTCTATACGAAAGGTAATAGCCTATCAAAAGTAAAACCGATATGACTATCAGGCCTATCCATAGTGTGTTTTGCGTTGTGCTTATTTCAAACATGTGTAAACAATAGCACTATATGCAGAAACTGTTAACTTGTGTATAATATGCACAACAGCCGTAGTAATTAGAACAGGCAATTAATTCCAACAAAAAATTCACAAAAATATGAATACAACAACATTTTTTCAACAAATAGGTTTCTCACAAGAAGAAAGTAAAATATTAAGTTACCTATCTAAACATAAACGCCAATCAATACTGCAAATTTCTCGCGGAACAAGTATAGAAAGAACAAAAATTTACAGAATAATTGATGAACTACTGAAAAAAGGGTTTGTAATACAGTCTAAAGACTATAAAAGCAATTATTACAGCATCGGTTCTGTTTCACGATTTTACGAACTAAAAGAAAGTGAAGTAGAAAAGGCGAAATTCTTGACATCGAATTGGGCAAGTTTAGTTAGCGTATTAACGGAAAATACAACAGATCGATCAACAGATGTAAGATTTTACAACGGCAAAGAAGGCATAAAACAAATTCAATACAATGAGTTGAGCGCAAATAAAGAAATCTTAAGTTTTACATATAGAAACCTAAAAGACATTATTGGTAGAAAGTTTTTTACAAATTGGGCTAAAGAAGCCGAGGCTCGAGGAATCATAGTAAAAGACTTAAGAACACAAAGCTTTGACAAATTTGATAAACAAATGAAATTTAAACCTTCGCCATTTAAAGGTGATCGTATACGATATTTACCAGCTAAATACAAAGATTTTCATCTAGCGGTTGATATCTATAACGATATTGTGGTTTTATACGAATGGCGTGATAATGATGCTTTTGCAGTAGAAATACAAAACAAAAACTTTGCCAAGTTCATGAAAACAATCTTCAACGACTACTGGAAACTAGCGAAACCTAGAAAAGATGTTAAATAATTAGCTAAATATAAACTAATTTCTAAAATACAAGAAGCGAATTGCAAGTATACAGTTCAGCCATATGTTTGATATAATTTTATTAATGTCCATATCTAGATACAACAAAATTCGCAAGTCTTTACATGTCAACAAAAGACTTTTGCGTATCAGTTGGCACAGGAAACTAAGACGCCATAAAATGTATCAATTGAATTCGCTATCCGATTATATAGTAACCTTCACTTTACTTTTCTTTTTTATAGTACTCGTTTTTGTCGCTGGTAGAGATGTTGGTATCTTTACATTTGCGAGCAATAAAAACAATCTTGTTGAAAACGCTAGTTTTGAAAATGATTCTTATAAATACACAACGAAATTGGGTATGCGATGCCCAGGTACCGATTCAACAGACGATAGCCAAATTGATGGTGTTTATGATTGTGATTATGGGGAAGTCGCATCGGGATGGCAAGTCGTAGGAAGCCGGTATTTATATCAAAGGTATAAGGTAGATGATTCGGTTAAAACAGATAGAAGTGTTTCCCAACTTGTTGATGTTAACGGTGTTGATATGGGAATAAAACAAGTCGTTTCATTGCAAGCTAATAAGACTTATATGTTTAGTGCAGATATACTATTAAAAAATGGTGGTGTAAGTTTTGTAGCAGAATCAGCAGAAGACAATTCTAAAATAATTGGTTATAGCGAGACACGTGACAAAGATAATGAGTGGCAAAATTTATCTTTTATAATTAATACATCCGACAATGACCAACGCGTAAATTTAAAAATAGTAGGTTTAGAAAGTAAGCATAATTTATTTAATGTCGATAACGTAACTGTAATTGAGGATAAACACCAGAATGTGTCAGAGTTTAGTTTATTGCAATGTGGTACTGAAAACGTTGATGATACAAATGGTACTCGAAAGACGGCTATCGAGATACAAAAAGCTCTAGATAATGTAGCAGGTGGTAAAAAAGTAGATGATGCACCATTATTACCTGATGAATATTACCCAATAAGCCCAATAGGCTACAAGAAGTTTAAGGTATTCCTTTATATTCCAAAAGAATTGAATGATAAGTCTGATTATATGGCAGGGGTGATACAAAAAACAGTGGACGATAGTGTAAAATTCTACGATGAAAATGACATAAAACTTATACAAGATGGCGGGGTTGAAGTTATTGAGTCGAATTTTAGCTTTGTTGATTGTGATCCTAATGGTGATTATTTTAAAGACGAGTGTAAGGATTTAATGGAAAAATTTGCTAAAAAGGCTGAGAATAAAGCAATGTTGTTGGCAGCAGGATATAGATCCTCTGATACTATCCCTGTTATAGTTTCACCTACTAGTAATTCCCCTAGAGCAGTTGGATCATACAATACCAGTGTAGCAAAACTATATGCTTCCATAATTATATATGGGCCAAGTGCACCTGGTAGTGGTATCCTTGGTAATCAGTTCTATGATCCGACAGACAGTTTTCACACTTTGGCACATGAATTCGGGCATGCATTGGGTTTAAATCATTCTTTCATGCCGTCTATCATGGGTTCGTACTTTGGCGATAATATATTGTACACACTTTTTGATAATATGTATTATCCAGAGAAATACGTGGCATGTAATGCACCACTAAATAGAAATAATCATCAGACTTGTGATAGTTTTGTAAAACCAATTCCGGACAGCATGAAAGAAGAAGAGGTTGCTGGAAATTTAGCCTGTTCTGGTTCGTTAAAAAAAACTCAATTTAATGGATATATTAATTTGGTTCCGATATTTAACCATAGTCGCGAAAGAATTATTCAGATACCCGTAAACAACAACAAATTTGATAGTGTAGAAATATTAGATTTTGGTAATGAATTATACAGATTAGATATTTTTGATTCTAATTCTTCTCGCTATATCCAATACATGCCAGATGGTGAGCCACATTTAGTATATACATTTGTTAATAATTATTTGGATCGCTCTAACCCGTTCGTTTGTCTGGAGTATGGTTATAATTGTATGCCATTAAAAGATTGGGAAATACCATTTTTTGATTCAAATTATTGTAATCAAGACATATATATTGATCACCTTAAAGGTAAAATAACATGTGATAATGATTCATTTAATAAATTTAAGGATCCTATATCAATTGTAGCATTAGACAGAAATTCTAAAAAAATATCGGAAAAATCATATCTAAACAACGGACACTTTGATATTACGTTGAAAGAACCTGTGAGAAACTTAGAGGACTTTCCTATAAATATATCCTTACACTATCAAGTGGACACTCTTCTTAATAGATATGCCATAAGTCTAGAATCCGGATCTTTTAATGTTTGGTCGCATCGTACAAGATATTTGTATCATAGTGATTCTTTGAATGATTTGGTATTACCTTTAGAGGTTTGTAATAAATTAGCGGTGATTGAAGGTACATTAAGCTGTAAGAAAAAAGATGGGAGTTTACAACCAATTAAACATGCTGATATACATTTATATGGCGACATCGATTCTAGATATTTATCGTCAGTTAGCACAGATGATAACGGTCTCTTTTCTATGGATAACCTATATTTTAATTGGGGCAATAATAATTACATGCTTAGAATGCAGGGAAACCTAGACCCATCTACATATACATTTAGATTATCACATAACAACCTGATTTTTAATAATACACAAGGAGATAAATCGAACATAGTTAGTGGTAATACGTATTCATTAGCGTCAGACGGATTTTTAAAATATTCTCCAAACATTGATATTGTTATGAATTCTTGTCAGCCAGAATTATTTGAAGGGCAAACAGTGTTATCGGGCAAATTAAAATGCGGTGCTTTAAACAAGATTAAATTTGATCGTGATATCATTGTGTCTTTATATGATAATGGTTGGCATCAATTAACAACTTCTATAGTTAACGAAAACGGTGAGTATTCACTTAGTATAAACGATCAATTGAGTAGAAATAGTTATCCTTTGCATTTTAATATATTGTATGGTGCGGATATCGTAGATTCTTTTGATACATATTTATATGATAATGGTTTGATTGGTATCTTTGATCCTATTCAAAATGATAGGTACTTAACTCTAATGAAAGATTTTAATAGTCTAAATCCACCCTTTTATAGTTGCCCTTTTATTGCACCAATTGATGGTAGTGCATATTGTATTGATGATTCGAATAAAAAGATAGAAATTCCGCTAAATAATGTTAAATTATACAATGAATCGAATGGAATAAATCATTATGCCGGTGATGCAAAAATTGTAGACAATAAATTTGAATCGAACGATTTATATCGTCAAAGAGAACCAAGTCAGGCTGGATACTTTAGATATAAAATGTATATCGAAACCAATAATGGCATACATGGTACGGTTGATTTAAATTTAGATTCTAATAGTCAAACAATTGAGTATATAAATATCCCAAATTATATGAACATAAATAATTCTAAGGTTCGTGTAGCATTGGATAATGGGGTTATGAGATATACGCCTAGTTCTGATGTTGTGTTTAACTCTTGCGACCCGTCTATTAACGATCAAAATATATTACTAGGTGGGCATATAAAGTGTCCTAATTCTACTATCTTACTTCCATTTGATCCTCAACCTAATGGGTATGCAAATGTGGAATTCAAACAGTTAATTATAGATCCACCGTTAGATAATATAGCTAAAAGCGAAAATATCTATCAAATATCTGAAGGCTATTTTACCGGATTTCCGATTAATGTGATGGTTGGTTCTATGCAAGATACACTTCAGTTCAAATTGTACAATAATTATGGAGGGCTAGCTAATTTCGGAAAAGATATTTACTATTTTAAATATAATGACGATGATGGTACGGTCACGTTAACTAACACTGAAACAAAAGAAGCGAAAACTTTTCCACATGACGATATACAAGTAGAACTAAGTTCTTGTGATACTAGTTTAACATGTACAGAAGAACAAAGCCTAGGTAATAAAATTCTAAACACAGTGTCTTTTGGTATATTAGGTGATAAACAATGTGAAGAAGACTCTAATTCCACACCAGTCGTGAATTTTTCAGTTGACAAATCTACTGTTTATAAAGCTGTTGATCAGGCAAAGCTAGTGTGGAATTCTACCAATGTGAGTGGTTGTTATGCAACTGGTGAGTGGTCTGGTAGAAAAGATACTTCGGGTTATGAAATTGTTGGACCATTTACATCTGTTGGTAATAAAACGTATACAATAAATTGCTTTGATGTGAATAATAAGGTTGTTAGTAAATCTTTAACCATAAGTGTGTTAGAAAGGAGTGCAACCATAAAAGGTACTGTTACGTGTCAATATGAGGGCAATGAATTAGATGGAGATTGGATCGTGTTACATGACAGCAATCAGCGTGAATATAGAAGTAACACATTTAGTGTATCTAATAATGAGAGAGAAAATGTAACAAGAACTTTTTCGATTGATGCACAAGGTGTTAATTTATACGACGGTGGTATTTACAATATCAAGCCGGCTAGTGGACATTCTGAACATGGTTTGCAGTTCGACCCAAATGGTGGGGGAACATATGAATGTATTCAGAAAAATCCGTATGGTGATGGGTTAATAGTGAAACGAAACACTAACGACCAAGAAACTTGTGTTGTGCCTGACTTTATAAACTGGTGTGGTGATATCGGTACTTCTGGGCCGTGTTGGCAACAGTTTGATCCTAGTAATGTTGTTATTACTTCTACGTCTTGTAGTGAACATCCACCTGAGCATCAACCATGGGAAGACATATGTAACATTGATAATCAACACGGTAACTGGTTTAATAAATCACCTGGTAATATATTTTACACTGAAACAGATGTTGTAGGCGACGATGGAAACTCTTATTTTAGAATATGTTTTGATAAAAGAAGACCTGGTGGTGCTTCTTGGGAGGAAATATTGGCTTCAGAAGGCAACGGTTTTCTAATTTATGTTGATAGACCTATAGATTGGAAAGTGGATGATGGTGATAAAGGCAAGGCACAAAACCCCGACTTTGTTACTGGTCGAAAAGGTCAAATGGATGTTGGAGATTATGACTCATTCGAAACACCAGATACGCCGAATGGCCCGGATGTCTTTTGTACCAAACTTAACGAAACAAATGATGCACAGCACTCTATAACAATGGATGAGATTAGAAGTAAAGATAATGATGGCGATGGTAAAGTCAATGTAATATTATTTCCTGACAATGATGGTAATAAAAATCAAAACAAAACGTGTAATAATAAAGGATCGTACATAAGCGTTGGCTTAGGTGGTGTTATCTGTGAGAGAAAAATTACGAATGTAAAAGCTGTTTTAAATCAGAATGTTATACCATTATCAAACACTACGATAAATTTGAACTGGGATTACAGTTATACAGGGCCTGATTCCAAATTAACAATTAAGAGAATTGACGATCATGGTGATGAAATTACGCTTGCGACTAATATAGATAAAGACGTTAAAAATTATACGGATACAAATATAGAGTCTAATAAAGAATACACATATAAAATAATTCCGGATAATACAGTTGGCAATTGCACAAAAGGTTTAGATGTTCAAATTGGTACTAGTAACGTCGTTAAAGTTCATTCACCTGTTGGTTTCACTGGAAATGTTGAGGGTGGAACAATATGTAAGGTAAAAGGGTGGGCATTAGATAAAGATGTGTTAAGTGCGCCTGTAAATATTAATGTTTATGCGGATAAGACAAATTTAGATGGTGGGGAATTGGTTGGTACTGCTAAAGCTGATGTATACAGAAGAGATTTAGAGAATTTATTTGGTCTTAGCAATGGTGAACATGGTTTTGAGATAGAATTAGATAACGAAAAATTAACTACTGGTTGTCATTTGCTTTATGTATATGCAGACAACCTAGTTGGAACTAAAGGGGACGTTTCATTTATGCATAAAAACAATACAGATAATGTTAATGGATGTAGTAGTGGAAGTTTGCCAGAAGGGTGGCAGAGTGCATCTGGCGTAATTGAGTGTGAACATAACCAATGCGTTAAGGAAATATCAAATGCGAAGTTACAATTTTATTCAGATGCTACGCAGGTTTTTGACAAGCAACCAGGTGGATTTGCGAGAGTTAGTTGGGATGGTCCTAGAGATGTTGCATTACATATATACAAACGCAATACAGTCGGACCATTTATATTTGATGAATTAGTATATACAATTCCGGAAAACTATATATATAATAATAATACATATTCAGACGTATATATAAATTCTGGTGATATATCATATGTGGTTAGACCTGTAAACAAACGAACACAAGAATGTCCAGATGGATACAGCATTAAAAGTGGAATAACTAATAGTGTTAAGGTATATTCGCCTGAAGGTTATACTGTTAAGGTAGGTGCATATAGCCAGTGTTCTATCGAAGGATTGGCAGTTGACCAAGATGTGTTAGATGAATCTGCGAAAGTCAGAATTTATAAAGACGCACCATATGATCAGGGTGGTATATTGATTAAAACTATTAGTGCTGATAAGTTTTCACCTGACATGGCAAAAGCAGATGAAGGTTTTGGTAACCATAACTTTTCTACTATGTTAGATGAAATAAAAGATGGACAATGTCATCCATTATATTTGTATGTCGTCAATAAAGAGGGTACATTAGGTAAGCCATTGGTGCAACTTAATAGAAAAGATGATACATATACAAATGGTTGTTATAGTGAATATCCTGATTGGCAACATATACCGATTGAATGGCAAGGGGCATCAGTAGTGCTTCATTGTAATCGATAGATTGTTTCATAACTTTGATATTCGATGATTTTTCACATTTGAATGAGTATGTCTGTAATACATATCATATTATTGTAAATATAAGCATCTTTCCTTATAATTATGGTAATGCCATTTTCTAATAAAAAAACTAGATTGGTCAAACACACTAAAAAGCGTTCAAATTCTGCAAACTCAATATTGTGTAATAAAAAGAACAAAAATAAAAATAGAAAACGCCCATATTACACGACTTTTGCATCAGATTACCTACCGATAATTTTTATTATTATAATGCTACCGGTCTTGGTGTACGTAGCTATTCATACAGTATTTAAGTCGCCACTAGCGAAAAGTGAGTATGTCGAGAATAAATCATTCAACGAGGGTAGTTACACTATTAATAATGAATTATGTATAAATTCCAACAAACTTAAAATTAATCTTAGATCTGAAAATAATAATGCTAAGTATGATGATAAACAGTTTAATAATTGTAAAATTTATGGGGAAATCGCAACTGGTTGGCGAAGATTACAAAATGATATTGGCAATCAAGAATTTACAATTGAAAAGCATGGTAATACTAGATTTCAAAAGATTAAAGCAGAAGAAATAGAGACTGGAATTGAACAAAACATTGTAATTCCTAGTAACGCAGAAAAAGATTTTACACAGTATAGCATCGCTGTAAAAGGAAAAATAATATCTGGTCAAATGGTTGTGAGAGTAGAAGGTAAAGATTATTTTACAAAGGATTTAAAATCAGAGATTTTTTATTCCGATACTGAGAATATAGAAGACCAAGATATTGGGGGAATTATAGACTTCATACCACAAAAAATCCAAGTATTTACTGGGTTACCTGATAGTGAGATTGAAATAGGGAATGTTAACTTAACTAAATTAGATTCAATCGTTGAATATTCCGATGAAAACGATTTGTCAGATAAGGAGAAACTTGATTTGGCGTGTGGAACAGATAGCGTAAATTCGCCATTTAGTACAAAAAAGTATTCTACTACTAACGCATCATCTCTAATTAAGAACCGCTCAAACCCAGAACCAGAACATAAGAAGTATCACAATAATCAATATACGTCAGCTTGTATCATGCTTTATTTTCCAGAGAATTATAATATAACACAAGATGTTTTGAACGAACTGTATGAAGATGTCATAACTGGGATAGAATCCACTGTTATTAAGTTTGGTAACGAAGTTAGACAAAATGAAACTACATTTAATATTAGTAATTGGTCTTGTGGAGGTGATACATCAATAGTAGCAGTTCCACTTAATTATAAATTGCCTGATTACTGCTTAGATTCAGAATATTCTGATGATCTGAGCTGTTATAACGCTAAAATCGAACTCGCCGATTTGGCTTATTCTGATCTAATAGCAAGAAATTATGATAGACATCAGTTGAACATAGCCTTTGTCTACGGTGGGCAGTTGGCGGGTGACGAATCTATATCGTTTTCAGAAGGAGACATCGATGGGGTATATAAGGTTGGTGACAACGTCATAATATTATCGGAGCAATCTGCATTTGGCAATGGTAGGTTTGGACAAACAGACAATTTTTATGAACAGGTTACAACACTTGTTCACGAGATGGGTCATGCAATGGGGTTAGACCATTCATATTATCCATCTATTATGGGTTATGATGGCTACGAATTTCTAGATACATATTGGTTTACAGAAAAATATTTAGTTTGTGATTCTGACCTTAATAGTAATAAGGGTTCTATTAATTGCAATAAATATCATCATGAGACTATAAATACTGATACATTGAAAAGAAATGTATCACTGTCGGGTGATATAAGTTGTAGTGGGCTTGACAGTAATCTAAAAGAATACATCAATGGCGAAATTGAGGATGTCAAGCTTTATTTAGCCGATTTAGACAATGGTACTGCGATTGAATTGCCACTATATGGTACAAACCATTTTAATGTTGGGGCAGTTGTAGATATAGCACCCATTCATAGGTATGGTTTTTTAGCCGATGTGTATGATTCGGATTCTCTATCGGGCTCTAATCATACACCAGCTGTCTCATTTCAATATATGTCTATTACAGGAGCGAGTTATTACTTTATTGACCCAAACAACAATGGAAATATTCTATTGTGCCCAGAATACGGTCCTAGGGGGTCTTGTAGAAGTATCAATGAATTAGATTTTATATTTCCATTACCATCTGATTATTGTAACCCGGGTACAAAGGTATATGAAGGAAAATACGATGTAAATGGTATGCTTACGTGTGAAAATAAAACATTACCACATGGTGCAGCATCTGAAATAGGTATTTTTGGAACAGATGAGAGCAACGATTGGAATCGGGGATATATTGATACCAATGGAAAATTTGTTCTAAAAAATTTAGAAAACCGTATAGATAATCCAATTGCATTTATAGTTACTGGCCGTGAGGACACGTCAAATTTACAAGATGTTGCTTATGGTTTTTACGATTATTCGTATGGAAATCTAGTACCTTTTTCAAAAAACATTGGTAACCCATTAGATGATTTAATGGTAACTGTATCCAATGAGAATTCTGTAAATAAACAGTATGATTCTAATAATATAATCATAAACTTGCCAAGTTGTGATTTAAAAAGAGATATTTCAATTAGGGGTTCTGTGAGCTGCTTTTTAGATAATAACCTTAATTTGCCAGGTGATTGGGGGGTTAGAATTAGAATAGAGAAAAACAATAAGTTCGTTCAGGGTGTTGGTGATACAGGAATTGAAATTATTGAATTAAATGATTCTAATAATTTCACGTATAACTTGCATTATGATCCGATTTATAATTATTTGTTTCATGTAGAAATATACGATAAAAACAGTCCTGATTTAGTAGGTAATTATTATAGAGATTGGTATTCAGTTAACAAGGTTAGAAATGGGTACTTTGTTATGTCGGAATTAGATAGATATTTTCAACCTAAGGCATATAGTAATTTCACGGCAACGTTCAATGATATCGACCTAAAGTTGTCATCGTGTGATGTTGACGATGTTTGCTCAGAACCATTATCAACACAGATTGCAAATAAGACTCAAAGTGGTATATCAGCAATAAACGTGCCAAAATGTGAGACTCCAGATGTAGCAAATCCCCACATAGACTTTAACGTTGATAAATCAGTGGTTGATGTGTTTAAGACTTTTACTCTTACCTGGAATGTTGAGAATGCTACATCATGTGTTGCTAATGCCGATTGGTCAGGTAGTAAGCCATTGGTTAATCAAGTCGGCGAGACAATTATGGCGAATAGTGTCGGTGAGAAAAAATATTCTTTAACATGTACGAATGCGACTGGAGGTTTTGCCACTCGCACAGTAAATGTGCAGGTACGAGATCCGTCTAAGGTAGTAAATGGAACTGTGACGTGTCAGTTTGATTCTGATCAAGCTATTGGAAAAAGAATTGTATTAACAAGAGATGACGGAAAAAAGTGGTATAGCAACAATCTAATCGCTGTTAATGATAATGTGTCACAAGTTTTTAATATAAAGGCTAGTGGTGTAAATCTGTATGATGGTCATATATATTCTATAAGACCGGATATTGGTGAAAGTGAAAATGGGTTGCAGTTTGACCCAAATGGTGGTGGAACATATGAATGTGTACAGGTTGATCCTGATAACAAAGATTTTCTAAGAGTAAAAAGAAACGTAGTTAGTAACAATTGTTCATATGATGATATACCCATGTGTAGAGATATAGGTACTAGTAGTGAGTGTTGGCAACATCTTGATCCACATAATGTAAAAATAACGGCGACTTCATGTAGTGAGCACCCAAGTGCAAATCAAGGTGGTTGGGCTAGTTTATGCAACATGGATAACGCGCATGGAAACTGGTTTAATATGACAGACAAAGCATATTTTTATGTAGAAAAAGATGTGCCCGGTGGTGATGGTGATACTTACTTTAAGATATGCTTCGACAAAAGATTTCCACCTCATGATGGAAACCCTGGAACTCTTGGCCAAACGATATATGCTGAAGACGGTGATGGCTTTCTTATATATGTGAACAGGGGTATAGAGTTTAACAATGATCGAGCAGTTAATCCTGATTTTGTGACAGGCAACAGATTGGATTTAGTTGTGGGTGATTTCGATGGAATTGGTGAGGATACCCCGGATGTATTTTGTACAAAAACTAATAATACTGTAGACGACAAACATTCTATAACAATGGATGAAATCAGAAGCAAAAGTTCAATGAAAACTGGGGAAGCAGTGATAACAGTGTTTCCTGATACAAGACAACATGCTCAGAAAGACACATGTTATAAAAAATTAGAAAATGTTTGGGTGGGATGTAGGGATATCGCGACAACAGTAAATGCTAATGTAACGCAAAAGATCGCGCCAGCACCAGCAAGTAATACTAAAATAACATGGTTTTTAGAGGGTAACGTTCCCGATGAAGTACAATATAGCATTTGGAAAGGTAAGTATGACAGTAATCTTGACAGATATAATGGTTCAATTATTGCAATGGATCTAACTGGTAGTAGTTATGTAGACACAAGACCTTTAGATCCAAACAGTTCATACATGTACGCTGTGATGCCAAATTTGTTTTGTGAGGACCAAGAAGGTATGCATCGCTATTCGAATAATACAGTCGTAGATGTGTACGATGCGTATGGTTTAGTGGATGAAATATCAGGGGGCACAAAATGTAATATTATTGGTTGGGCAAGAGATCAAGATTTACCCAAAGATGCGATAGACATACATGTGTATGTAGATGGTGATTATAATAGTGGTAAATTTGTGAAGTTGCAAAAGGCGGATATCTATAGAAAAGACTTATCAGAGAAATTGGGTGGTAACGAATATGCTAACCATGGGTTTAATATAGATTTAGCAAACCTAAGAGATGGGCAATGCCACCCATTATATTTATACGCAATAAATGTGCATGGCACAAAAGGTGAAACTCGTAAAATTCCGGGAGAAAATGATAATGCAATTGCTTGTCCCCAGTATTCAAGTTGGAATGACGTACCAGATAGATTCAAACAAGCAACGGCTTTTATACAATGCGCCGAGTAAGGGTATAAGCCACCACAAGAAAATCTTTACGATACATACGTTTTAAACAACGTACATTAGTTATATATTGGTGGCAGATTTTTAGATATTATGTACACAGTATTGTCAGAAAATGCATGTATGTTATTATATATGCATAACATCATGACTAGGGTAGCTCCTGATCTTACGATACCTAGTCAGAGGGTAAAGGGGCTTTTGGCTTCATAAATATTAAAATTAAATAGTTTTTTAGGTGGAATTCAAACAAGTACCTAGCATTCAAAGTTAATTCTGTAATTTCCACCAAATAAAAATATATCTGCTTGCAGTTTTTTGCGAGTTTAAGGTATACGAAACAAATTATGGCATATAAATGTAACACACCATCAATAGAAGATATGCTCGAGGCTGGAGTGCATTTTGGACATCAAATTCGCAGATGGAATCCAAAGATGCAAAAATATATTTACACAGCCGACAGCAAAACCCATATAATAGATTTATATCAGACACAAGACTTACTCACTAAGGCTTGTAATGTATTATACGAAATAGCTAAAACGGGTAAGCAAATTATTCTAGTTGGTACCAAAAGGCAGGCCTCAGACATAGTAGAAAGATATGCTAAAGATGCCGGGGCTCTTTATGTAACCCAAAGGTGGCTAGGTGGTACTTTTACAAACTATAAGTCTGTAGAAGGAAAGTGGAAACAGTTGAAAGACTTAAAAACAAAGAGAGATAATAATGAGTTTTCACATTTAACCAAAAAAGAAAGACTGTTAATTGATCGACAAATTGAGAAATTAGAACTTTTTGTTGGTGGAATTCAAGACATGAAAAAGTATCCAGGTGCTGTAGTTGTTGTCGACGCAAAAAGAGAGAAGACTGCTGTGAAAGAAGCAAATGCCGTTAATGTACCGGTTGTGGCTATGATTGATACAAACACTGATCCAGACAACATTGATTTTGTGATTCCAGCAAATGATGATGCTATAAAATCTATTGAATTAATAGTTTCAAGATTGGCAGAAGCAATAAAAGCTGGGTATTCAGAGTACAAACCTGAAAAAACTGTGCAACCAACTAAAAAACTTGAAAAGAATGCAATTAAGTCAGAGGTTAAAACCAAAGAGCCGGCATCTGAGCCAAAAGTTAAATCAACAAAAATCAGTAAATCGAAAGAACAGAATAAAGTTGTAAAAACAGATGGCAAGCGTAAAAGTGTAAAAAAAGATACTAAAAAGGTAGTAAAGCCTAAAAAGGGATCCACTGATAATGAGTTAGAGAAACAAGACAATTCAAAGAGTAAAACCATAAAAGTAAAAAACGAAAAATCAAGTCAACAAGTTAAAAAGGAACCTAAACCTTCTGACAGTAAATCTGACAAAAAGTCACAGAAGAGTTCCAAATAGTTAAATATTTAAAAGGAGAAAAATAATGGCAGTTGATACACAAACAATAAAACAACTTAGAGATGAAACAGGTGCAGGTGTAATGAATGCTAAGAAAGCACTTGAAGAATCTAACGGTGATATGCAAAAAGCAAAAGAGATTTTGATCAAAAAAGGTATAGAAAAAGCCGAGAAAAAATCATCTAGAGAAATTAAAGCAGGGCGAGTGTTTTCATACATTCATGGCGAAGGTAGAGTAGGGGCGTTAGTGAAAATAGGTTGCGAGACAGATTTTGTTGCCAAGAATGAAGAATTTCAGGAACTTGGCAAAAATGTATCTATGCAGGTAGCAGCTATGACACCAGAAAATGTAGATGAACTATTAGAACAAGACTATATAAAAGATCCTGGTAAAAAAATAAAAGATTTGGTTACTGATGTAATCGCTAAGACAGGCGAAAACGTAACGATTGATGATATAGCTGTATTTTCAATTTAATTGTTTACGGTTGAAGTACAGATATATAAGTATGCGATAATTGATTTTGAAAATTCGTAGCGTATTCAGAAAACATTTATGAAATGGCACGCCTTTGGCGTGCCATTTCATTTGCGCACTTCAAATATTTATGCTAAAAATGAGATATGAAACAAGATAAATTAGACGAACACTTAACCTCAGTAAAAGAATACTTAACCAACGAATTAGTGAAAATACGAACAGGTAGAGCAACAGCTACCATTGTTGAAGATATACTCGTAGATGCATACGAAGGGTCAGACCCATTACCAATAAAAGAGCTTGGAACAATATCTACACCAGATGCACAAACAATACTAATTTCTCCATGGGACAAATCTGTGTTGAAAAAAATTGAAGAGGCTATTTTGAAAGAAGATAACGGTTTAAATCCAGTAAATGATGGGGAATTTATACGCGTTCCGATTCCACCACTTACAGAAGAAAGAAGAACAGAAATTGCTAAGGAAGTCTCAAAATATGTTGAAAACGCGAAAATTCGTGTTAGAACAATAAGACAAGATGCTATGAAATCAATAGAAGAAATGCAAGACAGCGGTGTAATATCAGAAGAAGACATGTATAGAGAGAAGAAAGCGATAGAAGAAAAAATATCATCTGTTAACAAAGAATTAGAAGAAATGGGTAAGAAAAAGAAAGAAGAAATAATGCAAATTTAAGAATTTTTAATTACCACTTGCAAACTATAGCTCTAAAACTATATAATTTATGTAATGCTTAAAAATTATCAGAGATTTAAACCACTTTTTTTATCATTATTTTTATCATTCGCACTTATAATAACGATAGCCGGTGTTTACAAAGCCCATGATATATATCAAAGAGCTGGTAGTGGTAGCACAGAAAAAATATCAAACGGTAATTTTAAAGCAGATTCGTACCAATTAACGAAAACCTATTCTTCAGATGTATCGTGCCCTAATAATGACGATGTATTAGGAACTAAAAGTATGTCGTTAAAGCCGACAGTTGATACTTTCATTTCAGCTTGGAAATCAAATGTATCTAATGGCAAGTCTATCGTTTTGAGAGTTAGACCAAACGTCAGTGAAATTTTATTAGATTTTAGGTTGAGAGATTTACCAGAGAACAAAGAAATTGTTAAAGCAGAATTGGTGTTAATGCCTGCATCAAGAAGTAATTATTCTAATATAGAACTAATCGCTAAGCCCATAAAAAACGAGTGGGATAAAGACGTTACATATTCATTAAAACCCGCATACGATAACAAAGTAAAAGCTAATTCTGGTAAGATAAACCAAACAAAAAACCCTGTAAAAATTGATGTTACTAACGTTGCAAAACAAATTAAAGATAATAAAGAGTATGGTATCGCAATTACAGGTAATAGTAGAAATTCGGTATATTATGCTTATTGGTCTAAAGAATATAGACGTGGTATGAAAGCACCAAGATTAAACTTAACATTAACTGACAAAGATGCTACAGAAAACGGTGATGAATCGTTATGTTCAATAAAAACCATTACTTTAAACAATACGGTAGATACATATATATATGGTTGGGCTTCGACTAAAAGCTATAACAGTGGGCAGTTACTAAATTTGAGACAAAATGTTTCAAAGCCGATGTTTTATTGGGATATATCGGGTATTCCACAGAATACAAAGATTGTGAATGCTGAAATGACAATAAGTACTGTGAGTGATAGAAGAGTAAAGTTTAGATATTTAGCATACCCATTATTGAAAAATTGGCACGGTAACCCGCAAAATGTAAGTTGGTTAAATTACGATAAAAATAAAAAATGGGAAACAAGTGGAGCTGTAGGAAATAGTGATAGGGGTAGCATTGCAGCTGTTTTAGATAATGCAGGAAAAGGATCTAATTCGATAGATATAACGGAAATTGTACAAGACTGGGTAAATGAAAATTATAATGACGGAATAATATTAGAAGCACAAGCCAGTGCAAATGTAAACCATAAAATAGCATCGGGTGAATATTATAAAACTAATATGAGACCACAACTAAAAGTTACTTATAAATTGTGTGAAGAAACATCGAAAATCTGTAATTTTGGAACAATGTCAAATAACTGGGAACCATATCCTGAACTAAAATCTGATGATACAGTTGCAAGAATATATACAGCATCGAATGGGTATCAGTCAGTATCTTCAGCCGAAAAGAACATCGGAATTATGCAAGACATCGAATTAGAGAATGATAAGAAATATAGATTATCGACTGTCATAGATGATATTGACAGAGGTGATGTAGATGTAATACTTTATGATAAAAATAATGATCAATCAAACCGATATGAACCGAATGATGCAACATTAATAGACACAACAAATGAATTTACACCGACTAAGATTATAATAAAATCAGCTAAAAACAATCTAACGTATAAGATTACAAATGTATCGTTAATAGAAGTTGTAGATAGTTCTGGCGGTGATGGTGGAAATACTACAATTTTCTCGTGTGAGAATGTAACAGATGTGTCACAAAAAGAATGTGAGGCATTGGTTGCACTATACAATAGTACAAACGGTGCTCATTGGACAAATCACGATGGGTGGTTGCAAAATAATAATGTATGTGAATGGTATGGTATCACATGTGATGATAATGATATATATGTGAAAGATATTATACTGACGCATAATAATTTAAGTGGAAATATACCAGTTAACATAGATGGTTTGCATAACTTAGATAGCTTCGGTTTAGGTATGAATAATTTGGTAGGTAATATTCCGCAAAGCATTGGAAATATTTCTTCGTTAAGGTTTCTACAATTGCCATATAACCATTTGGATGGAGGTATCCCGTCAAGTATCGGAAATTTAAATAGGTTGATTGTTTTAGAATTACGAAACAATTCGTTAAGCGGGGAGATACCAGATAGTATAGGAAATATAAGTCATTTAGGTACGTTATGGCTGAATGATAATAATTTATCTGGAGTTATAAAAAATAATTTAACAAATCTAGATGATTTATTTGTATTTAGGTTTAACAATCAACAAGATGGTGATAATTTCTGTGCAGAGAGCCAATCAGTTGTAGACTGGTTACAAACGGTTGAGAACAAAAGCCCAAATAGTGATGATGTACAACCTGATGTTACAAATATTTGTGATGATGGAGATACGACAACTTTCTCATGTGAGAATATTAAAGATGTACCTAAGAGGGAGTGTGAAGCATTAGTTGCACTATACAATAGTACAAACGGTGATAGTTGGACAAACAATGATGGCTGGTTGCAAAATAATAATGTATGTGGGTGGCATGGTATAACATGTGATGATAACCATGTTCGTGTTCGTGGGGTGAGTTTACAAAATAATAACCTTTATGGAGTACTACCCACACAAATCGGAAATTTTGCTAAAATTGAATGGTTGGCTATAACTAATAACCCACATTTATCAGGTTCAATCCCATCCGAAATAGGTGATTTAGATAGTTTACGTATATTAAATCTTGGCGTTAATAATTTAGTTGGAAATATACCAGCGGAGATTGGGAAAATGTCTAATTTAGAATTCCTAGTTTTAGAATCTAATCAACTAGAAGGGGAGATACCGCCAGAATTAGGACAATTATCTAATTTGCAATATTTATGGTTACACAATAATAAGATGAGTGGTAAGTTGTCAAATGACCTTACACATATGACTAATTTAAATTCATTCCTATTTGACGATCAAGAAGGCGGTGATAATTTCTGTGCAGAGAGTCAATCAGTTGTGGATTGGTTGCAAGCAATTGAAGAAAAAGACCCAAACAGTGATGGTGTAAAGCCAGATGTTACAAATATCTGTGGTGGTGAAAATACCACAACATTTTCATGTGCAAATGTAACAGATGTATCACAAACTGAATGCGAAGCATTAGTTGCACTATACAACAGTACGAACGGTAATAATTGGACAAACCATGATGGTTGGTTGCAAAATAATAATGTATGTGAGTGGCACGGTGTTACTTGTGATAGTGGGGAGATAATAAAGTTGGATCTTTCTTTTAATAATCTGAATGGTCCGATTGATGAAAGCATTGGGAATTTAGCTAATCTGAAATATTTAAGTTTTAGTGGAAATAATTTAGGTGGATCAATACCAAAAGAGGTCGGAAATCTGACTAACCTGACTTATTTAGTACTGTCTGGAGATAATTTGAGTGGAGAAATTCCTAATGAAATTGGAAATTTAAGCAATTTACATTATTTAGGGATAGATACAAATGAATTAGTCGGAGAAATACCAGAAACAATCGGAAATTTAAATAGTTTGATCTCTTTGCAGTTGCATCATAACAATTTAACAGGTAAATTATCGGATAATTTACGTAACATAACGAATTTAAAACAATTTATATTTAACAATCAACAAGGCGGTGATAATTTCTGTGCAGAAAGTCAGAATGTTGTTAATTGGTTGCAAGCTATTGAGAACAAAAACCCGAATGGTGACGATGTACAACCAGATGTTACAAATATTTGTAATTAATACTTTGAATTAGCCTATTTTTATTATATCAGTTCTAAATTATACACTTTAATTTATTTACTGCCTCTAACCTAATTTTATGCTATCATTAATTACATGATTAACTTTTTACCAATAATAATATTCATTCTGATACTATCTTTTTTAGTATTTATACATGAACTAGGTCACTTTACCGCCGCTAAAAAATTCAAAATAGGTGTACCAGAATTTGGTATGGGAATTCCGCCAAGACTTTGGGGCAAAAAATTTGGTGAAACTCTCTACTCTATAAATTGGTTACCATTTGGTGGGTTTGTGCGTATAAAGGGCGAAGACTATGAAGATTATGATCCTAAAGATCCTACTAATTTTATAAACAAAAAGCCATGGCAAAAATCGGTTGTTCTCTTGGCTGGTATTTTTATGAATCTCATGGTGGCATTTGTAATTTTTTACTTTACATTAGGTGTAAATGGTTTTAAATCATCGCCAATATTAATGCTTGATGACTATAAATTTCAATTTGCAGAGACTATAAATTTGCCCAATGTAATAACTTTTGTTAAAGATGATTCTCCTGCAAGTAAAGCTGACATTCAGTTCGCCGATAGAATTGTGAAATTAGAATGCAATGGGCAAGTAGTAGAGCCTAAAAACATAGATGACATACATGAATTCCTCAAAAATAAAGAAGGCAAACAAATTACTGTTTATACAGAAAACATAAATACTGGTGAAAAACATGTTCATAAAATCACACCAGAATATAATGAAGAGTTAGATTTGATTGTTTTGGGAATTGGTGTGGGTAATGCTGTGCAACTTGCATACAGTACACCCGTTCAAAAACTCTTAGCCGGTCCACTTCACTCTGTAAATGTATTAGGATATTCATTTCATGCAATGGGACAACTAGTTAAAGAAAGTATACAAGAAAAAGACGTATCCGCGGTAGCAAGTGGTGTTTCAGGTCCAATTGGTATATTTGGGGCTGTAAAGACGATCATGGAGACAGGTGGCAACAAAGTCTGGCTAGTTTTATTGGATTTAACTGCATTGTTATCATTATCCCTTGCAATTATGAATTTACTTCCCATACCAGCATTAGATGGTGGTAGAGAGGTTTTTGTTATTTATGAATGGATAACAGGCAAAAGAGCGCCAGAAAAATTAGAAAGCATTATGCATCAAGTTGGTTTTGTGCTATTGATAGGATTATTAATATTAATTACATTTAAAGACGTAATATTTATGTGGTTTAGGTAACATTGGCTAATTAACTTTTTATAGATAGGCTATTTCCAATTTTAGATTTCAATGTGTTGTTAAAGTTATCGTTATTCGGATGATAGGCGAATAGATAACTGTAGAATTTTGTATAATGTAGGCATAGAAGAAGCTCCCGACTTTAGTCGGGAGCTTCTTATTAGTTGTCGCTGTTGCTATTTTATTCACAAACAGTGTATTTCACCTTCAAAGTTGGTCTTTTACTCGAATCGCTATATTCTTTTGATGCAATATGTGTATCAACATTAGCACCAGCACTCGTCTCGATTATAGTTCCATTATTATTACTAGAACCCTTAATCCAGTCTTCTACAAAAGGCTTAAAATCGACAGAATATTGACCCACATCACCAACATTACTCAATTTAATCGTTTCGCTTGTGTCCTTATCTGCATTACTACCAGCGCCGGCAGACGACCAGTTTACAGATTGATTAGCTTTTTCCCAAGTTGTATACGATGGGCCATCTTGCCATGCCTTTTTTAATTTGTAGAATGTGTAATAGAATGGTACATCTCTATAATATGTCACATTAAATGTAAATGTTGCCGATTTTATAGTTGCATTGCTTGGTATAGAGCTTAAATTCCAATATAATAATGGTTTTCCTTGGCCAGGTCTCAAATCCAGTTCTTTAGTTGTATTGTAATTGTTATCTGGGTTCCATGAATGAATATATGTATCAGTACTTGCTACAATAGATTTTGTATATGTTTTTTCTTCACATTGACCAGGGTTTTCAACGATTAATTTAACGCTAACAGTATCTGTATCGACCTTTTCACCATTATAATAGGTGTCAAAATAAACTGTTCCAGTATATGTTCCTACAGCTTGTTTTTCGGGGGAATTAAAAGTTAATACAACATTTTCAGATTTTCCTTTTTCGAAACCGTTGATTTCAGTTTTGTCAGTTTCTATCCAATCTAAATTCTCATGAATTTTAACATTTACGGTTGTGTCACCAGTATTCTTGACAGTTACATTACCAGTTGATGTATTATCTTTATCAACTGTTTTCTCTATGCTAGTTGGGGACACACTAACAGAGCTTTCATTAGAATCACCACTACATTCCTTATACTTAATAGTTAGGGTAGGGCGATTTTCAGTTTTGTAGTTTTCGCTAGAAGTCAAAGATTGATAAACATTAGCTCCTGCCGATCCCTCTATAACAAAACCATCATTGGCATATGATTCGTCAACCCATTTTTGCACGAATTTTTTAAGATCAACACTTCTCTTACCGCTTCTTACATTGCTTAAAGATACTTTGTCAGATTGTTTATCATTACTACCAATACCAGCAGATGACCAGTTCAAACTATTTTTAGCTTTTTTCCAGTTTGTATGAGATTGATCATTTTGCCAATCCTTTTTGACTGGGTAAAAGTTATACGTAAAGTCCATGTCTCTGTCATTATCTACATTGAATTCAAATGTTGCAGATTGAATTTCAGAGCCTTTTTTAATAGAACTTGTGTCAAAATAAAACAAAGGTTTTTTGGCGTTGTCTGCCCTTACAAATAAATATGACGAAGTAGAATAGTTAGTATCTACATCCCACTCGCTAATATACGTATCAGCAGATACATTCAATTTTTTTGTTTTAACTGTGTTGTCGCAAGAATCCTCACCATTCACAGATAACTTGACATTTACTTTATCTGTATCGACCTTTTCACCATTGTAATAGGTGTCGAAATAAACTGTTCCTGTATAAGTTCCAGGTTCTTTTTTTGATGGGGAATTAAAAGTTAATACAACATTTTCAGATTTCCCTTTTTCGAAATCATTGATTTCTGTCTTATCAGTTTCTATCCAATCTAAACTTTCATGAATTTTAACGTTTACGGTTGTATCGCCAGTGTTTTTGACAGTTACATTACTCGTAGCAGTGTTACCTTCGTCTACGGTTTTTTCAATACTTGTTGGTGTTACACTTATCGAACTTTCTTCTGCAGGTGGTTGGTTGTTGCATTCTTTGTACTTAACAGTTAATGTCGGACGCTTATCAGTTTCATAATGATTATTTGAATATATAGATTGATAAACATTAGCGCCCGCATTTGCTTCTACAACAAAACCATCATTTGCATATGTTTTATCAGTCCATTTTTGAACAATGTTTGTGACGTCAACAGTGTTTTTACCACTTCTTACACCACTTATAGTAGCTTTGTCAGAATATTTATCATTACTGCCTATGCCAGTCGTAGACCAATCTAAGTTTCCTTTTGCTTTAGACCAGTTAGTGTTAGATTGATCATTTTGCCAATCTTTACTTACTGGGTAAAAGTTATATGTAAAATCTGTATCTCTGTCATTTGCGACGTTAAAAGTTAATTTGGCTGATTCAATTTGTGAATCATTCTTGATTGAACTTAAATCAAAATAAAATAACGGTTTTTGTGCCTTATCGGCTCTTACAAAAGTGTATGATTCAGTAGAATAGTTTGTGTTAGGTTCCCATGAATTTATGTATGTGTCAGCTGTCTCGCTAAATGTTTTCGTTTTAACTGTGTCATCACAAGAATCGATACCCTTAACGGTTAATTTGACACTAACGGTGTCAGTATCGACCTTTTCGCCATTATAGTATGTGTCAAAATAAACAGTGCCTGAATAAGTACCAGGGTCTTTTTGTGTAGGTGAATTGAATGTTAGCTGAACATTCTTAGAATTCCCCGAAGGTAAACTATCAATTTCTGACATATTTACGCTTAGCCAATCTAGATTTTCGTGAATCTTCACATTCACAGTTGTATCACCCGTATTTTTTACTGTTACATTGTCAGTAGTAGTATTACCCTCATCTACGGTTTTTTCAATATTTGAAGGCGTTACACTTATCGAGCTTTCGTTACTAGGTGGAACTTCTGTGCCGTCTGTATACAAAACAACTATTTTAGGCCTGTAGTTTTGGGAAACACTACTTGTCTCTTCAGAGTAAAAATAATTTGTTGTATATGCATATCCATCTAACAAAAAGCCATAGAAGTTATTATTCAAAAAATCACTAAATTTATCTGTTAAGTTAAACGACAATCTCTTATTTTTTGTATTCTCGTTACCCCATGCACGATCTAGCGGTGCACTTGAATAATCAGCATCGCTAGAACCCCTAGCGCCCGATGTTGCCCACCTTGTTGTTGATTTAATTGCGTGATTCCATGTTGCCGCGCTACTACCTTCTTTGCCCCAATTTCGTTTTAATGGTCTTAGATCCATATAATTATATTGCATGTCATGTATACCATCGCCTTTAAAAGTATAAATGATTGATGCTGATAGTATGTTTGCATCTTTAGGAACAGAAGATAGATCTGCATAGGTTAGTGTACTGAATGCATTTAGTCTTGTCTTTAGAGAATCTGAGGTAGGGTAGTTTACATCTGGATCCCAGCTACTCATATATGTTGCTTTGAAATCGTTATAACCATCTAGGCCGTTTTGTAGAACGATTTTCTTGATATTTTTTGGTGGTATATCATCTAAAGATGGTTTACTAGACATTCTATTTAAGATATTTCGTGTCATTCTAGAAGTATCAGGCAAATCATCTGCTAAACCATTGGGTACCCAATTCCAAGACCCAGTTGCAATTACCGTTGATTCATAACCCCATTCTGAGTTATTTTTAGCTGAGTATATTCCTAATGTTGCACCACCTCCAGTTGTACTCTGTCCAATGATTGTTAGATTTTTTAGCGGTGTTAAATCAGCTTCATCTTTTCTGACAGGTTTTCCATTTACCCATGTAAAATCAATATTATCGACTTCAGTATGATCGTCGCCTGCTACATCATGACCCTTAGCGATGTAATCGCCGTCATGCAGACCTAATCCATCAAATACCCAATTTACCTTTGAGTTGTCAGTTTGATATACTTTGTAATCACCTTCGTTATAAAATTGTCCTGAATGTATCCCAAGTAATTTGGCATCATGGTTATTATCTCTACCATTAAGTGACGCATCGCTATCCCCATGTCCTTCATATGTAGAGTAGAGGGTTCGTACTTTGTTATTGTTCTTATTGTAGTACGGATCACGTGTATAATTTTGTTTATAGGAAGTCATTGTATGTGCAGAAGGGTTATATGAAACTTGCCAGTAAATTGTATTTGAAGTTAAAAACAATATGTTTCCACCTAAATCTCTAAAATCTTCCATGTTCCTTTTCATTTTTGCCGACCAGTACTCCTCATGACCATCAAATATAACTAGTCTGTAATTTTTCACAAAATCTAAATCTTCTATATCCTCACTAGAGGCATATTCTGCAGTATAGTTGTATTTCTTTAACCATCTTGGTAAATCGCTTCCGTTTCCGATCATTGAGTGCTTCATAGGTCTATCGAAAGATACGGTTGGAACCTGTTCTCTACATTGTGGACTCCCATAAAAGCAGGCTCCGTACCCATCTGGGCCTTCCCCAGGATTTTGTGCTCTCATTGTGAATGAGTGAAAAACGACTAAAATATTGCTTGTCGAGCCGGGATTATCATCTTTAACAACAAACTGGATCTTTGTGTAATTTGTGTTAGTTGTTAAATCACTAGGTGGATTATTTACCTTGTTATTAAATAAATAAATTATGTAAATGCCACTTTTGTATTTATTACTATCAAGATTTAAAGAGTATTTTGTAGGCCAGTTGCAACCATATTCCGACCCATGGCAGTAATATGAACTTAATCCAGTCATATCAATTTTTTCAACATAATGTGATAAATCCTCAATATTATAGATAAATCCAGTTCCGGTAGAAGTTTCAGAAGAAATATGAAGATCTAATGTTTTATTTTGGAACTCAGATGTCGTTTCACCATATCCCCAAATCTTATAGCCATAGCTAGCATTAGCTTTTTCAGGTGCTAAAAGTGTTAGAAATGCAAATGTAAAAAGTAAACTAAAAAAGAGGTTAAAATACTTCCGTGGAAGTAAAACTTTATTCATATTATATGTAGGCAGATAAAATAATAAACTAGAGCAGTGTTGTATATAGTAATATATTGTAAGTTATATTTTGCATATAATTAACAATTTGTCAACACATGTTCCATAAACAATATGGCAATTGAAAAGTTTGTTGTATTTGTTAAAGTATCTATATGAGACAGTCTAGACTATTTACAAAAACACAAAAAGAAGCGCCAAAAGACGAAATTAGCAAAAATGCACAATTACTAATAAAAGCAGGTTTTATAAACAAAGAAATGGCAGGGGTTTATAGTTATTTACCACTCGGGTTACGAGTTTTAAGAAAAATAGAACAAATAATTCGAGAAGAAATGAATGCGATAGATGGCCAAGAAATACTTTTGACAGCCCTTCAGCAAAAAGGGCATTGGCAAGCTTCTGGTCGGTGGTCTGATGACACTATGGATATATGGTTTAAGACTAAATTAAAAAATAATGTAGAACTTGGGCTAGCTCCTACCCATGAAGAACCATTGACGAATCTAATGAAAAAACATATTCATTCATATAAAGATTTACCAAAGTACGTTTATCAATTTCAAACAAAATTCAGAAATGAGGTTAGATCCAAAAGTGGGTTAATGCGTGGGCGCGAATTTTTAATGAAAGATTTGTATTCATTCTCTAGAACAACGTCAGAACTTGACGAATACTATGAAAAATCTAAAGATGCATATATGAAAGTGTATAAGAGATTGGGTTTGGGGGAAATCACAGTAGTTACATTTGCAAGCGGTGGTTCATTTAGTAAATTTAGCCATGAATTTCAAACAATAAGTGAAGCAGGTGAAGATACGATTTATGTAGATGAAGATAAAAACATTGCAATTAATAAAGAAGTTTATAACGATGAAGTATTCAAGCTATTAGACATTGACCCCAAAAAATTAGTAGAGAAAAAAGCTATAGAGGTGGGAAATATATTTAAACTTGGCACTAAGTACTCAGAAGCGCTAAATCTAACGTTTGTTGATAAAGATGGGTCAACAAAACCTGTAATCATGGGTAGCTATGGTATAGGTGTAAGCAGATTAATGGGAACCATAGCTGAGATATTTAACGATGAAAAAGGATTAGTATGGCCAGAAAATATTGCGCCATTTAAAGTACATTTAGTAGGGTTAAATTTAGATGACGAAGATGTGAAAGTTCAAGCAGAAAAAGCGTACCAGTCACTAACAAACGATGGTGTAGAAGTATTATTTGATGATAGGGTTGATGTAACACCAGGTAAAAAGTTTGCTGAAGCAGACTTAATAGGAATTCCACATAGAATTATAATTTCTAAAAGAACGAATAGTAAAGTTGAGTACAAAGATAGAATAGATGAAGAATCACAATTATTAGATATAAAAAATGTGATAGATAAGATGCATGGTTAAGCCAAAATTAGACATTTAATTCCTATAATATCAATAAACGATTAACATATAAGTATTTTGTGATAAAATCAAGAGTGTGAACTCAGATTGTATCTTTTGTGACATAGCACAAGGCAAAATTAAATCATCAATTGTATTAGAAAACGATGGTTTCATTGCCATTGAAAACATTAATCCTGAGGCGCCAGTTCATATACTGGTAATGCCAAAAGAGCATATAAAAAAGAAAGATGCAATCTCGGGAAAAGTAAATGATTTTTGGAATAATTTGGTAAAATTTGCTTATCAGGTTATTCAAAAATATGAATTAGATAAAACAGGTTATCGATTGGTGAATAATGGTGCTGGCTATAATGATATTGACCATGAACATTTTCACATATTAGGTGGTAAAAATTGGAAACCAAAAGATAATCTATAAACTAATTAGGAGGTGTTTAAATTATCATGGCTCAAAATAGAAGACGTAGAAAGAGTGGGGTTGAGATTGACTTGCGAGAAAAAAATCTATCAGTTGAACAAGCATTAAGAGAACTAAAAATGATTATGGAACCTGATATGATTAGGTTAAAAGAAAAAAGATATTATCTAAAACCATCATTATTAAAGAGAGAATTTGAGAAACGAAAACGAGCAAACATAAGAAAATATTCAAGTAAATCGTAAAC
>JALWZX010000005.1 GCA_027002375.1 candidate division WWE3 bacterium
CCTAGAAATGATATTGAGTATCATCACAGGATATCACTGATGCAAATCAGTGATAAATGATCGCCAATTACTGTTATTGACTAACTCCATAAAGTGGGTGGTTTTAAGTTTGGCGATAATAAAGACATGTTTAATGTTTTAATTCAAAGAGTAGGGGGTTATGTTTTTGTTATTTTTTGTTTATTTTTCTGTAAAGGTTTTTGTGATAATTTTTATGTATTAAGATTCTTGTAATAGACCAAGATCCTAGAACAAGAAAGAGATTAAAGAGAATATTAGAAAATGAATATGTTGTTGATTTTGCAAAAACAGCTTCAGAAGGGGAAATCTTAGCATATTCTAACTCGTACGACTTAGTGCTTTTAGACCTATTTCTACCAGATGTTAACGGTGATGATTTTTGCTCAATTTTAAAATCAAGATTAGATGATGTACCAGTAATAATGCTAGGTGCAAAAATTACCGTATCCGACAAAGAGAGCGCGTTAGATAATGGGGCAGATGATTTTATCGAAAAGCCTTTTAACAGTAGGGAGCTAAAAGCTAGAATACGAGCAGTTTCTAGAAGAAAGGATAAACCGACGAGAAACCCTGAATTAAAAGTTAGAGATTTGAAGTACAATTTGAATAAAAGATTGGTTACGTATAAAGAAAAAAGGTTAAAGCTTAGACGAAAAGAATTACAGCTATTAGAGTTTTTGCTTTTGAATAAGGGTATTGTTGTTACTAGAAGTGAAATTTTAGAAAATGTGTGGGATATGAATATAAATCCATTCACCAATACTGTTGAAGTTCATATTAAAAGGTTAAGAGATAAAATCGAGAAACCATTTGATGAAAAATATATAGAGACTGTTCATGGAATAGGGTACATAATTGATGATGAAATTGAATTAAAATAGTTGGTACTTTTGGTGATGTGTAATTGGTGACGTAGTTGTACTCAGATATGTTGTAGTTCAGTAGAATCGTAGGTGAATATTAGTTGGTATTACTTTTCTGATATAAAGGTTTATACGCTGGATACTTTCCGCTTTTTATTGATTTAAGGCAAGTGGTGCAAATTGTGAGTTGTTGTGGTTCATTGTTGACTAAAACAGTAACCTTTCTTAAATTAGGTTGTCTGTGTTTGATAGTTCTATATTTAACACCCCAAACTTTAGTGATCTTTTTACCTTTCTGTGATGTTTTTTCGCAAATATCGCATGTTCTTGACATAACGAAGAATATTAAACCATGTTTTAGCAGTTTTTACAATAAGAAGTTTACTATGCCGTTGAAATTCCCAATCTTTCAGACGAGCTATTAATTGTAAATGGTATAAGCCACGAGATTGTCTGCGACCCATAGTATTGACAGCATGCAAACTTTATTGTACCTTAATTAAGAAATAGTTATTTAATATATTTAACCAATTAATATGAAAAGCATTTATAAATATACATTGTTTTTAGTAATATCAGTATTTGCATTTGAGACATTAAGTGCTTCAAGTGCCTATGCGTTTTCGAATGATTACTATGACATTATTACTAACCAAGGCGTGTCGGCAAGGGTTTCTAATGCAGAAAGCCTTGGTAAACAGGGTATAAACAATAACAACATCAACTCTAATATCGATTTTAGTGGCATATCACCTAAACCTGTTAAAGTAGATACTAATAAACCAAAAGATGTGTCGGAAAGAATGTATTACGATGACGATGATTATTTTGGAATTGATTATAAATCTAAGATTGTTCCTATAATATCGCAACCATTATCTGACGATCTATCAGACTTAATAAGCGTTCCAATTCATAGAGCATGGCCAGATAATGCTTGGCATGTTTTCGACGCCCCCAAAGAACTTAGACGATAATGCCTATAGTCTTTACTTTCGGCTCTTTTGTGCTATAATTATAGTATGAATTAAGCTTTGTAGCTTAGTTCTATATTCATAGCTTGCGTCTGGCTTTCAGCCAGACGCATTTTTAATAATTTTCTTGTGGGAAGTTATTGAATTGTTTTGCAGTAATAACGTTGAACATATTAAGAATATGCAATATAACAACAGGTTTGAAAAGATTGAATAGTGAAGTTTCTTTGATTTATATCGAAAGAGTTGCATATGTTGTGCGAAATTTGACGATTAATTGTCTATTATCTGAAGTATGAGTGCTTAATAGTATGCTAGCTGGTTATCTGCCCGATAATCAATGAAAGTTTTTAACAATTATCACAATAGAATAAACGATTGGTTTAAGAAAACGAATAAACAGCACTTTGTATTTTTAATTGCTGTGTTAGTACTGTTTAGTACTGTAGTATACGCTTATAATAGTGACAAAAATAGTAATAACAAGCATGCCAAAAAAGTTACACCACCCAAAATAAAAATAGGTAGCGTGAAATCATCGATATCTGATCTAGAAAGATTGGGTTATACGAGTGGAATAATATCCGGATTGAAAAAAATAAAAGTGAATGTACATAGGTTCCAAAACGAAGTGCCCCACTTTGGTAAAATAAAAGACCAAAGGAGGTGCAATAAATGTCAAAAAAGTATAAACATTTGAGTTTAGAAGAACGTGAAATTCTTTATGCACTAAAAGAAC
>JALWZX010000006.1 GCA_027002375.1 candidate division WWE3 bacterium
CATCAAGAGACAAAAAAATAAAATATGAAACAATTGATATTGTAAGTACACCATTAGTAACGTTAAACCAAGAAATAAAAATAGGCGATATAATTTCCAAAAAAGGTAAAATTTTCAAAAAAAAGACAAAAAGTAAGTTCCATGGAATAGTAAAAGAAATCTCTAACAAAAACATAAAGCTTTTAATAACAGACGATGAAGACAAAGGTAAACACGTAGACATAAAATCTAACGTAGATGGTGTAATAGAGAATGTTTTTAAAGATTACATAACAATAAAATACTCTGGTTTAATAGTTAACGCTTATACATCAAAAGGCAATTCTTCATGGGGAAACCTGATTTACATAAATAGCGAAACTTTCAAAGAAAAAAACGCATTACCTAAAAATCTAAAAGGTAAAATAATAGTTACCGATTACCTAACTGAAGAAATGTACCCAGTTGCAATCTCATTAGAATGTGCAGGAATCATAGCAAATTCCGTAGATTACAACACTTACAAAGACATTATATTATTAACAGTTCCTGTTATGATACATAGCGGATTCTCTACAAGGTACAAATTTGCCGAAGACTTACCATTTGTCACATATGTTAGAAATAACCATAATAAAAAGGCATTAATTGATACAAAATATAATAGACTCATAATTTCCACACCACAAAAACCAAAATTTTTGCCAAAATATACATTTAATCTTAAACATATAGGTGTAATTGTGTAATAAGTTCACCTTTGCCAAAATCTAATTAAGTGTTATGATTTAATGCAGTTACGTAAATCACGATATATCTAAAAATTCAAAATGGCTGATAAAGACAGCGCAAACAGCGCGACCAAAAAAAGTATAAACAACGCGGTAAAAGACTTGCAAAACACATCAAATCATGGTGTAAGAAGTAATACTAAAAAACCTGAAAATTCCCAATCAAAAAATGATAATAGAGCAGTGAAAATATTTCAGCAACTTATTGTAATTGTAATTTTTGTATTCATAGGCGCATTTGTGGGTTATTATTTTGGGGTAAAAGGTTACGAGGTTAAGCTAAAAACTGAAGCTAGAGATATAAAAATAATTAACAAAGATAATGAAATTGCAGATCAGGTAGATTTTTCTCGCTTTTGGGAAGTCTGGCAAATACTAAACGAAAAGTATATTGGTAAACCAATCGACCCAAATGTGTTACTTGATGGTGCAACTCATGGAATGGTAGCCTCTCTTGATGATCCATACACGGTATACTTAAACAAAGATCAAAACAAAATGATGTTAAGTTCGCTTAATGGTAAATACGAGGGTATCGGCGCACAACTTGGTTATGATGATAACAAAAATCTAGTTATAATAGCACCTCTAGATGGGTCACCAGCTGAATCGGCTGGAGTAAAAGCAGGTGACATTATTTACAAAATTGAAAGTGAATCAACCGCAGGCATATCGATAAGCGAGGCGGTAAACAAAATACGTGGTCCAGCTGGTACACCGATAACATTAACATTAATAAGAGAAGGGGTAGACGAACCTTTCGATGTAACAATAAGACGTGACGAAATAAAAATTGATAGTGTTACATGGGAAGACAAAGGTGCTGGTATAGCTTACATAAGGGTCTCAAGATTTGGTGACACTACAAACATGGAATGGGCTAGGTCGGTATCAGAAATAAAAGAACAAATGCCTAATCTACGTGGCGTAATAGTTGATGTGCGTAATAATCCAGGTGGTTATTTAGAAAGTGCTGTTTACATATCATCAGAATTCGTAAAGAGCGGAACGGTAGTAAAAGAAGAGTTTTCAGATGGAACAAAGCAAAACTTTACAGTAGATCATCAAGGTAGATTAACTGACGATGATTTAAACATAGCCATATTAATCAACGGAGGATCAGCATCGGCATCAGAAATCGTAACTGGGGCACTAAAAGAAAGAAAAGATGGCACAATAATAGGTGAAAGATCATTTGGAAAAGGTTCAGTGCAACGTTCAGAAGAATTCTCAGATGGTGCAGCACTACATGTGACTGTTGCTAAGTGGATAACCCCAGACAACAATTGGATAGACAAAACACACGCAAAGTTTGATGATAGCGTATATAACGAAATAGACGAAAACGGTAAAGAAATAATTGGTGGCTTCAAGCCAGATATAGAAGTAAAACTAACAGAAGATGACTACAACAACAAAAAAGATCCACAATTAGACAAAGCAATAGAATATTTACAAGAACAAAAGTGATTCTTTTCTGACTTAAATCGGTAGCTTCCTATGCTTACGTTGCATTAAATCTAACAATTCGACATCTATCACCAGCACCAATCTGAAGGCCGAGATTAATATCTTTAGTGGCATAGACTAAACATTAAAACAAAAATCTTAAGCAAAATTTAAGCTGTAGATATTATCACTATAGAAGCAACAGAAAAGCGCCAGTATTTTACAATTCTAAAATGGTCCAATATATTTAAAGTTATAAGCTGTAACGTTGTGCCTTGCGTATATTAAAATAAAGAACTAAAATATCACTAGCAAAAAGTATATTAGTTATTAATTAAAAACTTAGATAAAACTATGTCAGATGGT
>JALWZX010000007.1 GCA_027002375.1 candidate division WWE3 bacterium
AATCAACAAATTTATTCTCTAGATATTTATCTAAAATTAGCGAGGTAATAACAGTAACGTCGTGGTCATGCGATAAATTCTTGGCAAGTGTTTCAACAATAGCTTCCACGCCACCAACTAATGGTTTAAACCGCGAGGTAATAAGTAATACTTTCATAATCTTCATGTACATTATACCTTATTTAGCGAAAATTTTCGAGATTTATTTATTCGAATAAGAAATTCGTGCAATTTTTAAAACACCAACATGTTTATACCGTATCAGGTTTATAAAATTCAACGGGCTAAAGTCCGCGGTTTCTTATGATGATAGATTCTTAAACAAAATTTTTAGGAACTAAATCTAATTTCTAGAAATGATATTGAATATCATCACAAAATACCACTGATGCAAATCAGTGATATTTGATTGCTGATATTACATTAACTAACTCCACCCACGCGCTAACGTGCATGGTTTTAAGTTTGGCGATAATAACAATAGCGTGAAGTCATATCCTTAAGCCAATGACATTAACCATTTTTCAGTCCCTTAACTAATTTTGAGTAATACAATGCACTATTTCTAACTTTTCTCTCTTGATTATTATCAAAATCAACATTTATCAAACCAAATTTCGATTTATATCCCTCAGCCCATTCAAAATTATCTAACAATGACCAATGCATATAACCTCGAACATCTACACCATCGTCAATAGCCCTACTCATAGATTTTAAATGTTTTTCTATGTAAATCTTTCTATATCTATCATTCTTATCTGATATGCCATTCTCCGTAATAAAAATAGGTTTATTGTACATATCTTTCAATCTAACCAAAATGTTGTATAAACCCTGTGGAGTTACAGGCCAACCAAACACTTCAAATTTGCCCAAACTATAATCTAGATCTTGCTTAAAATTTCTCATCTTATACTGATAATAATAATTCAAACCCAAAAAGTCTGACTTTGAATTCGTAGGCTTATATACTAAGCGAGCACGAATATAATTCATAAATTTGCATGTAATTACATCCCAAATAAAGCGATTGTCGTATGCAGAATAATCAGTAATTTGGTTTACAATACCTATTTGAATTGCACCGTTTTCCTTTTTTATAATATCGTAAGCCTCATTATGAGCCCTAATCATATTTCTATAAACACGATACGCGCTAATTATATTTTTCTTTTGAGGGGGCCATCTACCAGTTAAATAAGACATACCGATATATACAGTTGGTTCATTTATGGTAACAACATATTTAACCTTGTTTTTTATATGTGGAATTAAAAATGCAACATATCTTTTAAAGTAATCTATAACATTACTATTTTCCCACCCACCTTCATCGGCCACCCATTTAGGAATAGTAAAATGATTCAGTGTAATAAATGGCTCGATATCTTTCGATAATAAATAATCAATAAGGTCTAGGTAATAATTCAGTTCTTTCTTATCAAACACACCCTCTTTAGGCTCAATTCTAGACCATTCGACAGAAAATCTATATACATCTAGCCTGAGTTTCGAAATTATATCAACATCTTCTTTATATCTATTTCTGGAATCACAAGCTAGCTCTGAATTCTCAATATCAGAATTGTTGATTTCCCAATCATACCAATCTGAATTTATGTTGTTACCTTCGATTTGATGACCACTGGTTGCAACACCAAACAAAAATTCTTTGTGAAACTTCATGTTTACATAAAAAGCCTAAAACGCATGTATTAAATTCGTTATATTTTTCTAGAATTGGTACATGCCCACACTTTTCAAAAATAAATAATTCTGATTGTGGAATTGCTTCATAAGTTCTACGTGCATGCCTAACCGGTAAGATTCTATCATTAAGGCCCCACACAATTAGAACAGGCATTCTTAATTCATTTAACTTGGTAGTAAATATCTGCCTTTGACCTTTTACACCCAAAAAATTTGGAGACAAAACCGTCATAACATCTATAACATGATCCTTCATTCTCCAATGTTTATATCCTAAGATCTGATCCTCGTCTAATAAATCAGAATTAGTTGCCATAAATTTGGCTCCCTTTTCTATTAACTCATCTTTCAATGATAATGAACTTAACTTTGAACTTACAATTTTATTATGACCGATTATATTTATAACTGACACTTGATTTCCCAAACCCGAACTAGAAACCAAAATCAAATTCTTTACTCTATCAGGGTACTTTAGAGAAAAATCCAATGATACGCCACCACCCATAGAGTGCCCCAAAAGTGTTAGTTTATTTATGTTTAACTCATCTAAAAACTTCTTCACATAATTTGTAAAAAAAGAATATGAAGCCTGCTCAGGGTTAAGTTTAGACACATCAGGAACTTCAGATCTTCCAAAAGTTGGCAAATCTAAAGCAATAACTCTATGTTTCCTAGATAAAGAGTCTATATTTCTTTTAAAGTTAACAGCAGCTCCACCTAACCCATGTAAAAGCAAAACCACGTCACCTTCTCCTTTTTCATAATATGCAAGATTGATATCATTTATTTTTGTATATTTTGGGGAATTCCAAAATTTTTCACTATATTTAAATTCTACATT
>JALWZX010000008.1 GCA_027002375.1 candidate division WWE3 bacterium
ACTTTTTACGGTAAATATTGTGATCATATGTTTAGCTGTAAGCTAAATCCTATATGGGCCAGTAGCTCAGCGGTTAGAGCACCTGCCTTTTAAGCAGGGTGTCGGTGGTTCGAATCCACCCTGGCTCACCAAATAAAACAGTAAATATTGCTTTGTAATACTTGTTTTCCTTTGTTATCGCCAAACTTAAAACCACGCACTTTAGTGCGTGGATGGAGTTAGTCAATATAGTAATTGGCGATAAGAAACCACGGGCTTTAGCCCGCGGGGTTTCATTATCGCCAAACTAAAAACCACGCACTTTTAGTGCGTAGCTTTTCATTGAATTATTTTAAGATTCTAAAATGGTAGAAACCTGCGATGAATTAGCTACAATTCCTGAATGTGTAGAAAATTGCAATATCCACACAAAAGCAGCAGCCTCTTCTTGGCTAATATTCCTTATTGCCATAATCTGCGATAAGGCTTCCTCGTATGGCAAGATTGCATCTAACTCAGGAACATAAAACGTGGTTGACACGCCCATATCGTTAAGTTTTTGTAGATACTGTGTAAATATATTTGTCTTTCTAGAAAAAGCAAATTTACCCATTTCAAACGAATCTAATAGAATACCAATTCCTTTTTGTTTAGCATTCTGCGCAACATTCCAATTCTTTGAAAAATGACTTTTTCTTAGTGCGTCAATTAAATCCATTATGCCTGTAATAAAATCACTTTCGGCATTTATGTACTTATCTGGCACTTCAGGTTTTCTCGATGTGTTTATTATATCGGCTAATAAGTTGTACCTTTCAATTATAAGACTTTTTAATTCAGTCTTATCATCATTAGAGGCCTGACTGTGTTCACCATTTTTTTTGCGTAAAAATTCTTGTATTTTTTTATCAATAATATTAAGATTTTCTGCTACATCATCATCAATATTAATTGTAGTACCTTCAAGCTTTATAGTTTGAGCATTTTCATGATCTAATCTATAATCAAATAAATCACCCAACACCTTCCTTGTATCAGCATCAGAATTATATAATTCACCATCACTATTAATATCAGTATCGGTACCAGTACTACCTAATTTAGAATATAATGGAACAGCATGAAGCATCATTGCTACCTGCATAAGATTAGGTTCCTTACCATCATCAACTTTCTCTAAAGTTTCTCCAGGTTGAACTTTTCCATAAAATCGATATATTTGTTCATACAATGGAGACTCAAGACCAAATGGTGATACGAGTCTTATATGTAATTTTTTGGCGGAACTCTCAAGTATATCTTCATCAATCATAGATAATACAACCATCAATTCTAAAAAACCTAATGAATGTGCCATAATATTAATCTCTGATACATTTTCATCTATTAGAAACTTTTCATATTCGTCTTTTAACGTTGCAAATCTATCAGCCTTATTGCTAATATCTAATTCGACAGATGAATCGACTGAATCAGTATTCTGCTTATCACTAATATTTAATTCATAAGCAGTACTAGTTTTTGAAGTAATATTTGGTACAACTAAGACTGCTGTCGAAGCTGTGGCATCAGGATCATCAGGATTAAGATTTGATCTGGCTATAGCAGATACAACCGAACTTAAAGTTCCGCCTATCTCACTTCTATCTTGATCAAAGAAAAAGGTATCGTCAGCACCACCTTGAAATATAACAACATGCCTTTTGGGTTCTTGTTCTAGACTTTCTGGGTGTTCCGGTTCTACTCCTGTTATTTGTGGTCCAGCTGGATTTAAAGGCATATCTGAAATATTTAAAACGTAACTATATACTTTTAATATCGGCGATTTGAATAGAATCTTCAATTTTGTATTTTCCAGCCCTTGTTCTTGTTATGGTTAGCGTGCATGCACCAACACCTAGTTTTTTACCCAAATCATTGGCTATAGCTCTAACATATGTTCCTTTTGAAACATCTGATCGAACTTTTATTACTAAAAACTTGTCTTGTTTTGTGAAATCAAACTCTGAATTCCATTTTTCTATAATTTGCTTTTGTCTAAATCCCGATTTTACCGTTTCTAATAATTCCATGACTTCTTTTTTTAATTCGTTTTTGCTTACTACGCGACTATTTACAATTTCTATTTTGTTTATTTTTATTGTTTTTGTTGGAATTTCGACTTTGTCTATATTTCCATCGAGATACCATCTGTATAATGGTTTTCCTTTAATTTTAACAGCACTAAATGGGGGAACTTTTTGGTTGATTTCTCCCACATAATTATTTAGTAATGGCTCAACCTTTTCTTTTATCTCATCTACTTCATATTTTTTGGAATTCAAAATCATTCCTAATATGTCATATGTGTCAGTTTCAAACCCAAACAACACCTCAAATTCGTAAGTCTTGTCTACATTCATGAATTCTGATTGCTTTTTTGTGGCATTTTTACCAACCAAAATAATGAGAACACCATTTGCCAAAGGATCTAATGTGCCCGCGTGACCAATTTTTTTACCATTGAATTTCGGTTTCAGTTGCCTGATAACGTCGTAACTTGTGATTCCTAATGGTTTATTTATATTTATTATGTATGACGATTCTTTTAGTTTGTTATTCATAGAGTTTTATATTAATTAGAATACTATATTGATATGTATTGGGCTAGTAGTGAACAACCCGACTGTATGATGAATTTATAGAAACATATTAACAAATTTCACATTTATAGCTTTATTATCGCCAAACTTAAAACCACGCACTTTAGTGCGTGGTTGGAGTTGGTCAACAATAGTAATTGGCGATAAAAAACCACGGGCTTTAGCCCGTGGAGTTTCATACTACAACTACAGAATTTGATATACTGTTTGTGTTGTATTATTGTTAAGTTTGCAGTAATGAAAGAGTATAAAACAGTTTGTTGGAAATTAAACTTATGAATATTAATAGATTAAAAGAAATATTAGCTGATGAAAATGTTCCTAACTATGTGTTTGATCAAATTACATATGCTGTTTATAAACAAGGCGTTACGGATTTTAATGATATTACTACAATTTCAAAAGATCTTAGATTGAAAATCATCAAAGAATTGGGTACTTCATCTGTAAACAGCCTGCTAAAAATCTCAGAACAGAAAGGTAAGCAAGCGCACAAAGTGCTGTTTCAGTTAGAAAGCGGAGAAAAGATTGAATCTGTTAGCATGATTTATAGACCAAATGCCAAATCTTTTGAGACGATTTGTGTTTCATCACAATCTGGCTGTGGTTTAGGATGCTCTTTTTGCGCCACAGGTATGATAGGGTTCAAGCAAAATTTAACTGGCGAAGAAATTTCTGATCAGGTTTTGTATTTTATTAGTCGTGGTGATAAAGTACATTCTGTCACTTTTATGGGAATGGGCGAACCTTTATCTAACGTTGATAACGTTATTGATTCTATCAATACATTAACTAACCCAAAATATTTTGGGTTTAGCCCTAGACATATTAATGTTTCTACTGTTGGCATTATTCCTGGGTTAGAAAAGCTTACAGAAGTGCACCCACAAGTTAATATTGCATATTCACTACACTCGCCATACTCTGAACAAAGGGCTAAAATAATGAAAGTTGAAAAAGCTTTTCCATTTAAAGATGTACTTAATGTATTAGACGAACATATAAAAAAGACTAATCGAAGAGTATTCTTGGGTTATTTACTGTTGAAGGGTGTTAATGATTCTAAACAACATGCCATTGATTTAACCAAACTTATAAAATCTAGAGGTAAAAAGTGGTACTTATATCATGTAAATTTGATTAAGTATCATCCTGGGCCATCACCTACAAAATACGTAAAACCTGACGAAAAATCTTTAAAAACTTTTATAAATATTCTACAAAAAAATAATATCTCATATAGTGTCAGACAGTCTTTTGGCGAAGAAGTCTTTGCTGCATGTGGGCAATTATATGGTAAGTATTCCCAAAAAAGAAAAACAAATTAAGCCTCGTACAATTTAACATTGACAGCATCTTGAATTACCCGCACAATTAATAATATGAAAATTAATCCTGCCGTATTTAGAGCTTACGATATAAGAGGCGTTTTTGAAACTGATATTGATGAGGAATTCGCATATAAAATTGGTCACGCACTTGTAAATTACTTAAAAATAAATGAAGTTGTTTTAGGAAATGATATGAGACTCGCTGTTTCTAAGATAAAACCAGCGCTTATACAAGGTATAAATGATGCAGGCGCTACAGTTATCGATATCGGGTTAACAGGAACCGAAGTCTTATACTTCACAACAGAAGAATTTAAATTTAAGGCTGGTATTATGATTACTGCTTCACATAATCCTAAAGAATATATCGGTTTTAAGTTTGTAAAACAAAGTGGTGAACCAATTGGTTTTGGCTCAGGCATGGAAGAACTTAAAGATATGGTATTGCAAAGTAATCTAAAGTATAAACCAACGGTTGAATCACTGAATGTTAGAAACCTAGACCCAATACCCACATGGAAAAAGAAAATTCAAAATCTTGTCAATTTTTCAACATTTAAGCCAATGAAAATTGTTGTTGATGCTGGTAATGGAGTAGGGGGAACATTATTTTCTCAACTTTTTGACTATACTCCATTTGAAATTCATCAAATGTATTTTAAGCCAAATGGTAACTTTCCAAATCATGAGGCAAACCCAATGATAGAAGCCAATGTTAGTAATTTAAAAGCAAAAATGAAAGAAGTTGGTGCAGATTTAGGCGTCGCGTTTGACGGTGATGCTGATCGCTTGTTCTTACTAGATAAGAATATAGAATATGTTAATGGCTATTTTTTGACCGCTATACTTAGCCAATTAATGATAGAGAAAAAGAAAGTTGCAGAACCTAAAGTTGTGCACGAATGTAGGTATTATTGGGCTATTGAAGATTGTGTTAAAGAATTAGGTGGAATTCCAATAAAATCAAAGGCCGGCCATTCTTTTATCGAAGAAAAAATGCGAGAAGTAGACGCAATTTTTGGTGGTGAATCAAGTGCACATTTATATTATAAAGATATGCATTATACAGATAGTAGTATGTTATCTCTTGCTTTAATTTTAGAGAAGCTGTCTAGAGAAAATGTTAATTTAGCTGACCTAATTGAACCATTAAAAAATAAATATTTTATTAGTGGGGAAATCAACTATGAAGTTAAAGACCCTGATATCGTTATAGAAGATGTTAAAAATATCTACGAATCAAAAGGCTTAAAAGCGGATACTCTAGATGGTGTCGTTTTTGATAGTGACCGTGACTGGCATATTAGTGTCAGAAAATCTAATACTCAACCTTTAGTAAGACTTAATGTTGAGGGGAAATCTCAAGAAATTGTTGATAAAGTACAAAATGAAGTTGAAAAAATTATATTAAAGTATGGAACTAAAGATGAATGATTTATGAGGAAATGAAACTCCACGGGCTAAAGCCCGTGGTTTCTTATCGCCAATTACTATTGTTGACCAACTCCAACCACGCACTTAAAGTGCGTGGTTTTAAGTTTAGCGATAATAAAAAACACCACAAGCACACAGTTGTAACAGTTAAACCTACCATAAATTAACACATGTGGTAATCTTTAATAATTATGGATATTACAATTATTCTTTACATAATAGGCGGGCTATTATTATTAATACTAATTGTATTTGCTATACGTGCAACTAAAAAAGATGAAAGCTGGAAATCAGATGTTAAACTTAAACTTCCCAAGCTTGATAAAGATATGAATTCTAATAATTTCACACTAATGAAATCGGCTTTGATTGAACTTGATAAACTTTTTAGTTATTCACTAAAAATGAGTGGTTTTAAGGGTAATACAATGGGAGAAAGATTGAAATCTGCTAAAAACTATTTCAGCAGAGATACATATAATTTAATTTGGCAAGCACATAAAGTTAGAAATTCACTTGTACATGATGTGAACTACAATGTTAATCAATCTGAAGTTAAAAAGAATTATAAAAATATGAGATCAGCTTTAATGAAACTTTTGTGAAGCTCAAATTTTAATCAGGGACTTCTTATACCTGCTTTGCACGAGATCTAACGATTGCCTATTTATCACAAACGTAAAAATTGGGGTTTTACCGCCATAATGAATATTATTCTGATTTAGATATTAACCATTGTTGATGTTTATGTTAATATTAATGTAATGCCTAAAAACAATAATAAATCAACCTTTTATACCCTACCTTTTAGTGAAATTACAAAATTAGACATCGATATCGCCGGTGGTAAGGGGGCGAATCTTGGTGAAATGTATAGAGCTGGTATTCCTGTACCAAACGGTTATGTTGTTACATCTACCGCATATTATCACTTCATCAAGACAACCAATCTTCAAGACAAAATAAAAGGCATTTTAAAAAATCTAGACGTTGAAAATTCAAAAGAACTTCAAAAGGCTGCGTCAAAAGTACAAAAATTAATTAGAGAACAGAAAGTACCTGAAGAAATTCAAGAATCTATAAGACAATCTTATCATTTACTATGTGGAAATTTTGACAAAGATGTTGCAGTTAGATCTTCTGCTACAGCCGAAGATCTACCAGATGCAAGTTTCGCTGGTCAACAAGAAACTTATTTAAATATTTCTGGTTGGAAAAACGTAGTTGAAAATACAAAGTCATGTTGGGCTTCTTTATTCGGCGCAAGAGCAATATATTATAGAGACAAGCAAGGATTTGATCACTTTAAGGTTGGAATTGCAGTACCAGTTCAACTTATGGTACAAAGTGAAGTCTCTGGAATAATGTTTACTGTTAACCCCATGACTAATAATAGAGATGAAATTTCTGTTGAGGCTGCATATGGTCTAGGAGAAACTATCGTATCAGGCGAAGTAACGCCTGATCAATATTTCGTATCAAAGGCAGGATTTAAGATTTTATCGAAATCAATTTCTACACAAACATGGCAACTTACAAAAAAGGGAAGAATCAAGATTTCAAAGCACCATCAAAATGATCAAAAGTTAAGCGACAAAAATATTGTTAAAATTGCGCAAATCGGAAAACAATTAGAAGACCACTACGGTAAGCCACAAGACATTGAGTGGGCTTATCAGAATAAGAAATTATATATTGTACAATCACGACCGATTACAACTTTACATAATAAAAAGATTACAACAGTTCCGCAGGCAGTCGATAATGTACCAGCTGAAGATGTTATTTTAGAAGGCAAACCTGCTTCACCCGGTTATGCAAGTGGAAAAGTTAGAATCATTCATAAGGCAAGTGAAATTGATAAAGTTAAAAACGGTGAGGTTTTAGTTACAGAAATGACTGATCCAAACTTTGTACCTGCGATGAGACGTGCATCTGCAATCGTCACAGATCAAGGTGGTGTTACATCACACGCAGCAATTGTGTCAAGAGAGTTGGGAATTCCAGCAGTTGTTGGAACTAGTTTAGCCACTTCTATGCTAAAAACAGGTGAGCTTGTTACGGTAAATGGCTATAACGGAAAAGTATACCATGGAGATTATGCTAATCAATTAAAAGAAGCTCAACCAGACAACGATTATGCTGAATATAGAAACGCAAGAACAGCAACAAAGGTTTATGTCAACTTAGCAGAACCTGAAAGAGCAAGAGAAATTGCATCAATGGGAATCGACGGTGTAGGGCTTCTACGGGCTGAGTTTATGATAGCCCAAATCGGTACGCATCCTAGAAAATTCATAGAGGAAGGTAAGGGAAAATTGTTTACCAATAAATTAGTTGAAGGATTAAAGATTTTTGCTGAAGCATTTGATCCACGACCAGTCATTTACAGAGCAACTGATTTTAAAACAAACGAATATAGAATGCTTAAAGGTGGCGATAAATATGAACCAGAAGAAAGAAATCCAATGATAGGATATAGAGGAGTATCAAGATATATAAGAGATGAAGAAGTATTTAAGCTAGAAATAGATGCATTGAAAATAATAAGAAATAAGATGGGTTATAAAAACATGCATCTGATGCTACCGTTCGTTAGAACAGTCGACGAATTAGTTGCAGTTAAAAAGTTATTAAGTAGTTTCGGATTAACTAGAAAAGGTAGTTTTGAATTATATATGATGGTCGAGGTTCCATCTGCTGTAATTTCATTAGACGAGTTTATTGATGCTGGAATTGATGGTATTTCTATCGGTTCTAACGATTTAACTATGTTAACACTAGGTTTAGACAGAGACAACGAAATGGTTGCTGATGTGTATGACGAGCGAAATCCTGCAGTTTTATGGATGTTAGAGAAAGCTATAACCACCGCAAAAAGGCGTAATATAAAAGCATCAATCTGTGGTCAAGCACCATCTAGATATCCAGAGTTAACAAGACAACTTGTTAAATGGGGAGTCACATCAGTATCTGTATCAGCAGACGTAGCATATTTGACCAGAAAAATAGTTGCTGAGTCCGAGTTCGATCTAGCAAGAAAAAGTACTAAACCAATTGAAACTAAAAAGAAAACTAAACCAACAAAAGAATTGAAAGTAGGTGTGAAAAAAGTAAAAGCCGAAACCAAAAAAGTAGAAAGTAAATTAAAAAAATCAGTGGCTAAGGCAAAAACTACGGCTAAGCGTAAAGT
>JALWZX010000009.1 GCA_027002375.1 candidate division WWE3 bacterium
TTCTTAAAGAGTCGCAGTGGCGATTCAATCATCGACGTGATAATATTTATGTGTTACTTTTGAAAGAGTTGGGGAGACGACCACTTTAGATTGTTTCTAAAGTACCCTAGACCCATAGAAGTTCTTGAAATGGCGAAAAAGAAAAAGACAAAAATAATAACATATGTTAATATGCCGGGTTCTATGATGACAAGAATTGCAGATGTTGCAATAATGGCAAATGCCGGTCCTGAGATATGCGTAATGTCAACTAAAGTTGTACTATCACAGATGGCTTTTGGATACCTACTTGCGTCACATATATCTGAGAATTCCACCAAAGCAAAAAAGGATTTAACCGACTTAGCGAATACAATAGATGAGGTTTTAAATGATAAAGGCTTAGTAGAAAATATAAAAGATGTGGCTGAAATTTTATCAACCCAAAGTGACATATATTTATTAGGAAAGCGAGAAGGCTATTTCGTGTCTCAAGAAGGAATGATAAAGATGGTAGAAGGTGCATATATACATGCCCACGCATTACCGGCAGGGGATTTAAAACATTATGTAATTACAATTGTTGAAGATGAGACACCTGTAATAGGTTTAGTTACAAATGATGAAATAAAAAAAGATTTGCAATCAGCATTAACAGAAGTAAAAGCCAGAGGTGCAACAACATTTGCAATTACGCAATTCAAAGATTTCAAAGCTGACCACTTATTAATTTTGCCAGAGTTAAAAGTTCTTAACGAATTAATTGCATTAGTTTTGTTGCAACTTTTAAGTTATTTTATAGCTAAAAAGCTGGGTCATAATATTGATAAGCCAAGACATATTGCTAAGAGTGTTACTGTGAAGTGAGATTAATGAAACAGTTCTGTTTGTTACTATACTATTACTATGCCGTTGAAAGCCCACATCTTTCAGGTGGGAGATGAATGGGTAATCGTTAGATTTCAAGTATCGCAGGCAGAGGAAGCTCCCGACTGAAGTCGGGAGTTTCACTGTTGCTAATGAAATTCCTAATAAATATGTAATAATCTAAACTAATATATATACATAATTTATTGTAACCGCCAATAGTTATGTGGATAAAGAGAATTTAACTTTGCTGTTACACATGATTATATATACAAATGTGCTAGGATTATGTAAAATAGTGATGTTATGGTAGAAAGTTTGCCTGTAGATGATCAATGTCGAATAATGATCACCCCCGACTTAATAGATAGACGAATAATGCCAGTAGATGAACTAGAGTATGTTAGAAGAATTCATGTTTTATCTTCTGCAACAGGAAATTTAGAATTAATGTATCTAGCAAGTACTGGTAATCTAACTGAAGGATATCTTAGAAATATGGGCGTAAATGATCCTGATCTAGGATCATTTATAATAAACGGGATAACCGCTAATCAAATCGCATTTCCAAGCATTGAAGAATCGTCTACCTTTGAAGAAAGTACAGCAGTGCATGATGCCTTCTTTAAGTTTCTCGTTGGTTATCGTAGATTTGTAGTGAGAAATAATGTAAATGATATTAATTTAAGAATTGAAAATATTCGTTATTTTAATAAAATTAAAAAATCTTTCTTTGCATCATTACTTGTACCTTTTATGGCTAGACGAGAGTTTTCAGTTATAAAAAATCTTAGGAGTATGTTACGAGATGCTAAAAAATCTAGGAGATTTGCAAGTAAATACTATTATGAATCAGTCGGAAATGCTAATAAAATGTATCTTAATGAAGATACAGAAACCCCCTTTCCTATGATATTAAAAAATTATGCAGAAAAAACACTAGATTCTTTATATACAGAGATGGTTATGCAAGATGCATTACCGTTATTTGCTGAGATTGTTAAAAAAAATGATACTGATATTATAGATAATTTGCCTAGTGCTACTTTTTCGAGAGAGATACCGTCTATAACGATGTGGCCAGAAGATGCGTCAGCTAATAGAACGCAAGCCTCGTATATATCTATGACTAGGTATCCACCACATGGTGCTATAGAGCTAACAGGTGATTTTCGACCATCTGATTATCTAAGATTTGTCGACGAGAATGTTGGCGTGTTTGAATTACCTAGTGAAACAGCAGTAAAAATTAATTCTAGAGAAATACCAAGACCAATTATAGACAGATTTACCGTAATACATGAAATGATGCATGCGGAATTTGAGAGAAGATTACTAACAGGTGCTACAGAGGCAGAAAAAGAAACGTATTCTAATATTAGGTTTAGTGGTGAATACGGAGAAACCAACATTGGTACATTAGATGAAGGCTTAGCAACACTTACAGAATTAGTAGCTTTAGTTATGGAAAATAGACATGAAGAAGCCAATTACAGATTAAGTGTTTTAAATCGTTACAAACATGACCCAAGAATACGTGGTATTACGGAAATATTTAAATTATTGCAGATTGATAATATTGATATTGCTAACCTTACTCCAGATTTAATAGATAAAGCAATTAGTATCGTTGTTAGTATGGCAAAAGATGAATCGTTAAATTAAGTTTCTTCTGTACCTCTATCAGTTGGTATGAGGTTGGTCAGATCTATACCAATAATTAATTGCTTCATGTAGGTAATAAAACTTTTAATCTATTTTATGCTATATTTACCGCAATTCCCCGTGGTATAATGGTAAAAGTTAGGGTTATATTATCTGGTTATTTAAGCTATGAATAAAAAGTTATTAATACTCATTGCAGTAATATTGTTTGTTTCAGGTGTTGGTGTTTATTATTTTTTCACTAATAAAAAAGTATCTGTAGAAAAGGCTACTATTTACAATGAAGTAGTAGAAAAAACTATACCAGCAAGTGGTGAAATTGTTGCAGATGACGAAGCTGACTTAGCTTTCGCAAACACTGGGCAGATTTCCAAAATAAATTACAAAGAGGGTGACTCTGTTGAAAAAGGTAAGATTATTGCCACGTTAAATTCTTATTCTGTTTCACAAGAAGCAAAAGCCACAAAAGATGCGCGCGATATTGCATTAAGAAATAAAGATTTGTTTTTAGAAGATCATAAAGACGACCCTGATTATTTTAAAAGTGAAGAGTATAAAATTCGATTACGAAAATACGATGAATATATTAGTCAAGCTGAAGCAAAATATAGATCGGTATTAGGAAATCTAACCAATTTATATATTAAAACTCCATTTTCAGGAACCATTATTAATATAAATAAAGATGTTGGGGAAGTCGCTGGTGCTGGTGAGGTTGTAGTTAAGCTAGCTAATTTAGACGATTTATACATGCAAGTTTATTTAGATCAAGAGGATTTCGGGCAAGTTCATGTTGGGCAACAAGCAACGGTTAAATTGGATTCTTATGAAGATACGACTTATGATGCTACTGTTACCAAGCTTTCTGACTATGCAAAAATTGATGAAAGTGGCGATAAGTCTTTTGAAGCAAATTTAAAAATTGAACCCCAAAAAGGCAAACCAATTTTGTTAGGTATGACTGGTGATGTTTCTATAATTGTTGATAAAACAAGTAAACCTGTAATGGCTTTGGATTATGATGTAATTCAGTATGATAAAGATGATAAGCCATTTATTTGGGTTGCCGATGGTAAGATATTAAAGAAGCAATATATTGATTTAGGTCTAGAGGGTGATGTGTTAACAGAAATAAAGAATGATATTTCTAATGTAGCAGTTATAATTCCACCTGAAAAACCTGAATTGAAAGAAGGCATGAAAGTTGTAGTTACCAAGTGACAATGAAATCCAAACTTATTTTAGAAGCGAAAAATATCACAAAAACATATAAGGTTGGTGACAATGAGATTCACGCTGTTGATGATATTTCTTTAAAGATTCATGAAGGGGAATACATAGCAATTGTTGGTAAATCAGGGTCTGGAAAATCTACACTGATGCATTTAATTGGTTTGCTTGATACTCCAACGAGCGGGCAAGTTTTGCTTCATGGTAAAGATGTGAGCAAATTAGACGAAGCAAAACTTGCCCGCATAAGAAACAAAGAGATAGGATTTGTATTTCAATCTTTTAATTTATTACAAAGAGCCACTGCAATAGAAAACGTTGAACTTCCACTTAAATATGGTGACATACCCAAAAAAGAATGGAAAACCCGCGCTGAAGATATGCTAAAACTAGTTGATCTAATAGATAGAAAAAACAATAAATCAAATGAATTATCAGGAGGTCAAAAACAAAGAGTTGCTATTGCGAGAGCGTTAGTAAATGAACCGTCAATAATTTTAGCAGACGAACCAACAGGAAATTTAGATACAAAAACAGGTGAAAGTATAATCAGGCTATTTGAAAAGCTAAACAAGCAAGGTAAGACAATAGTGCTTGTGACACACGATGAAGACTTAGCCAAACATGCAAAAAGGCAGATTGTAATTAAAGACGGAAAATTAGTTCAAAAAAAGAAATCCAAGTCATGAATTTCATAGAAACATTTAAAACATCGTTCATAGCTTTAAATTCAAATAAAGTTAGATCTGCATTGACAATGCTTGGTGTTATTATTGGTGTTTCGTCTGTTATCTTACTAATATCAGCTGGAAAAGGTTTAGAAAATTATATAGAGGATCAGTTTGAAGCATTAGGCTCAAATTTATTATTCGTTATGCCGGGTAAATTAAAAATTGGAAGTGGTCGTGATCCAAGCGATGCATTCAGTAGAAACAAACTAGAAGTAAAACATGTGAAACTAATCGAGAGAGACATGAAAGATGAGTATCAATATATAACCCCATTTATTCAAGTCGGTGGTACTGTTACATATAAAACTCGGTCGTTTTTTGCAAGTGTAACTGGTACAAATGAAGATTTTAGTAAAATCTTTAATTTTGAAATAGACCAAGGCAGATTTTTTACAAAAGCAGAAGTCAAAAATAAAAAGAAAGTAGCAGTTTTAGGTAAAGAAGTTTACAAAAATTTATTTAACAATCAAAATCCGATTGGTAAAAAAGTAAAAATAGGGTCAGATCGATATGAGGTGGTTGGGGTTTACAAAGAAAAAGGTAAAAATTACGATGAACAGGTTATAATTCCATATACAGCAGCATTAGATACATACGGTCTAGATAAATTAAGTAGTATTGTAATAAAAGTTTCTGATGAGGGGGAAATCAAAAAAGATTCACGATTAATTAAACATGCTTTGCTAAAAGATTTAAAAGAAGATGATTTTTCTGTTATGAGCCAACAAGACATTCTATCTAGTATACAAAGCATATTGAAAATGTTAACACTTGTTTTAGGTGCAATAGCTGCGATATCGTTATTAGTTGGTGGAATCGGGATCATGAACATTATGTTAGTGTCTGTTACTGAACGAACCAGAGAAATTGGACTACGTAAAGCTGTTGGGGCAACACCAAATGACATAGCTTCGCAATTTTTAATAGAATCACTAATGCTAAGTATCACGGGTGGTGTAGTTGGTATAATATTAGGTTGGGTAGCATCACTTCTTGGCAGACAATTTATAAGAACTGAAGTTCCACTATGGGCAATATTAATCGCTTTCTCGTTTTCAGCCCTAGTTGGAATAGTATTTGGTACTTACCCAGCAATAAAAGCAAGCAAAAAAGATCCAATTGAAGCATTGAGGTACGAATAAAACCATGGTTATAAGCGACTGCCTATCAATATATGTTATTATCGCTAAGTTCAAATACACGCACTTTAGCATGTGATAGTTTGCTTTAAACTCTAGAGCCAAATTTAATACCCGACTCTTTCTCCGGTTTTTTCACCTGTTGTTGCATCAATCTTAATCCATTTAGCTGGTCCATTAGCTTTATCACATTTTACTTGCCAAGTATCACCACTTATGCCGATCCAATAATTTGTGCATTCTTCTTCATTTAAGTATTGCATCGCTTGTTTCATAACAATATCTGAATCAACCCAGTTTTCTGGTATTTCGTTTAAACTCGTATGTCTACCATTATCATCCCTATGAAATTTCCCATCAGTAATATATATAGAATAATCTTTATCTTTACTTGGTGAATAAAATTTTATTTTCCATGTCTCTGAAGTACCATCTTGTTTTTTAGTTCCTCTAAAATTTGTTATCTCTATAAGTTTAGCGTCATTAGACCATTCATTTGCTTTGGCTTGAGCTACCTTATATGCTGTTTTGGCTTTAATATAAACATCTTTAGAGTTTTGTGATTTTCTGATTTCATTGTTTGCTTCCTCTACAATTTTATCAGCGGTTTTTTGTGCAGTATCTTTCTTTTTGTTAGAGTTATACCAATAAATTCCACCAAAAGTAAGTAAAGCAACTACGACAACTGCCAATACAATTTCAGTATTTTTAGTCACTATAATCACCTCCTTAATGTTATTATTGTACTAGGTTAAAATTTATGCAAGATCTTGCTTTTAGATATAATTTATGGGAATTTAGCGAATAATCTATAGCGTAAAATCAAACTTTTTGTATAATAGTATGGTGTTGCATAATTGCAAATAATGATTATTGATTCACAATTTGGAGGGATGCGAGAGTGGACTAATCGGCTCGCTTGGAGAGCGATGCGAGGGGAGACCCTCACGGGGGTTCGAATCCCCCTCCCTCCGCCATTCACAAATTTATTATCGCCAAGGTTAAAGCCACGCACTTTAGTACGTGGCTGGAGTTAATCAACATATTAATTGGCGATAAGAAACCACGGGTTTCAGCCCGTGGAGTTTCATTACTAGTGTAACCCACGTACTTTAGTGCGTAGCAATTCACTAGATTTGGTTTTTAACATATGGGCGATCTTTCAACACCTTTAGAACAATATGATTATATAGATACCGATTATTACGAAAAAGCTGTAAAGAAATACAGTAAACTAATAGGTGAGTTTCTAATGGATTTTAGTTACCTAGAACACGAATTAGAAATAGCAGTTGCAGAAATAGTGAATGATCGTTCACATGATGTGGGATACTTAGTAGTTCAAAAGATTGAAAAGACAGCAGATAAAATCGATCTTTTTTACAAATATTATAAAATGTTCGAATATCTTACTGATAGACAAACTAAAGAATTAAAAAGAATTTTTGACTCGCTTGTTGAAATTAACGAATTTAGAAACAAAATCGCTCATGTAAAATGGTGTAGCATGCAAAAGAATGGAATTGTAAGATACAAAATAAGAAGTACAAAGAAAACTGGAGAAATTAGATTTCAAAACATTATAATTCAATCAAAGGACATTCGCGATAAAATAAAAGAGATCGATAGGGTTATAGATAAGATAGATGAATATAGAGAAAAAATATACCAGTTTTAAAACCAAAACTTATATCAGCTAACAAAATATGTTTGATCAAGATTTTCATATAAAACTTTCTGCCCATATCTGTATTAGTTATGTTCTGGTAAAATATTAAACATTCTGAAGCGTTGCAGGAAATGTGTGTTTCATTCAGAGCATCTAGCGGTAATCGCTATCTGTGAGACCCAAACTGATATGATCTACATATGTTAAATCAAGGTAAAAAAACTGTTATGAAACTTTATAAATTTAGTCCTATCAAGTCAAAAGAGAAATTACTCGAAGTAATTAAACATATTCACTTTGAAGCCCATAAACTTTCTAAGCAAACATTTGGTAAATATTTAGACAATTCTGGAAACGTCGGAGTTTTTTGTCATTATGATGAAGAGTTTGCGTTCCTTAAAGATTTACGAGAGAAACTATGCTATCCATCGAACAATCCAGATCAAAAATACTTTCTTTTGCGTAATCCGATTATGATTTCTCAAAAAAATGATGTTCCGGAAGCTACATACACCCATCTTTATATACGAAGGCCAGATCCATATCGATGTCATGTTGGTGATATGGACTTCTATTTAGAATTAGATCAATATGAAAAATTAAAAAAAGATTTACAAGAAGGAAAGGAGCTTAAAGGTGCCAGAATATTTGGTAGGTTAGATCTTGATATGATCGAATTATATAATCCTGATATTGATGTACTTGCTTATGTAAGTACTAAAAAATGACAGAAAAAGTAAGAGTAAAGTTGTCTGATGCAACCAAGCTTTAGTATGTTTTAGATTTTGTGTTGTTAAAATAAAGGTAACAACTATCTAATTATTAACAGTAATGCGTAAGAGTTTTGGTATGTAGTCACACAGTTTTGATGAAGCACAAAAAAACAAAAACCCCAAATGCTCCAAATATTATTTATCTTTCAACATTTATTTCTGGGTTACAAAAACCAGTTGAAAAATTGTTGAAAGAAAATTTAAACGTACTGAAAATACATTTACTTCTTAATGGGTTAGTGCTTTATGAAACAAATGAAGATGTTAAAAAGATAAAGAACCTAAGATTATGGAAGGTAGAAAAGAAAAAGTTTTGGCTCTTGGAGTAGAAGGGGAGATTACTACTGTTGATTTTAAAAAATTAAGTGATAGCTTTATAG
>JALWZX010000010.1 GCA_027002375.1 candidate division WWE3 bacterium
AAAATATATCTGAATATGTTTGTGAGAGATAAGTGTGTAAAACTTCATTTACAGGTATTTGTTGTTCAGAAAACAACTGACCTGAATTTACTATCCCGGCATCAATTAATTTATTCAGTATATCTTTTATATTCTCTAAATATATTAAAATTAAAATCATCACCAAGATTTAAAAACTCGTATGTGCCTTTTACTTCGATATGACTTTTTCTTTTTTGAATGATATTTTCATGTACCAGTAAATTCCCGTTTATCATTAAATCGTCATCAACAACGCTTGAATCACTATCATCTTCTGATCTAAAAGTTGCATCTCCGTTAACGATAATTGTAGCATTTATTTTATCTATATTGTAATCAACTACTAAATCGCCACCAACAACTAAAATGGTTTTCGTACCAGGTAAGCTAAATTCAGTATCAGAGGAATTTGAGTTTTTTACTTCATAATCACCTTGCACAAAATAAACATCATTGTTGGACTCTGTGATTTTGGCAAATACAGTGTTAAAGAAAGCATTATCACCATTATTATATGGCGAAAACACGTAAGTATTGTTACCATATTCACCGTCTTTTAGATCTATACTACCGTCTATCATAATCGTACCATCTAAATCAATTAGTGCACCGCTAGATGGCATTTTTTCGTTAAGATCGGTTAGCATCGTAAAATTACCTTGTGAACATGATAACCATGTATTCGGCTCCGATTTAAACAAAGACATATTCTCTTCTTGTTTTAAATTAGATGGATCAACAGTCACAGACACTGATGATTCGCACGAAATATATTCTTCTTTTTTTGCCGATATTGTATAAGTATCATATGGGACATTATCAAAAACAGCTTTTCCTTCGGTAGGTGATGACTTAGCGTTGTACTTATTCGAAGAGCTATCTGATTGTAATGTAACATCAACATCACCTAACATACCAATATCAGAAACACACGTATTGTCACTAGCTAAGTTCGTGTTAACAATAATTTGTGTATCTACAGCGTTATTATCACATACACAGTCAATGTCTGATAAGCAAGAATTATTTCTACAAACATTTCCACTACAAACTAATCCAGAGTCACAATCAGTGTTGTCAACACAACTTTCGTTACAGGCAGAAGCATCGGGGTTAGATGCTACTGTTACATTTTTACAATCATCAGAACAATATGTACACGAACTATCTTTTGGTGGAATACATGTATTTCCATTACTTTCCTTGTCATCACATTCTTCTTGCGGTTCATCTACATACCCATCGCCACAATAACCACCATTGACTGTAATTAATTCTGAGCAGTCACTGTTGCAATATGTACAAGTTTCACCATATTCAGGACTACATGTTTTTCCATTTTGTTCACCATTATCACATGCCTCATTATTATTTACTATTCCATCTCCACAGTACGGTTCTGGACCAGTTGAATTTACAGTTATTAATGTGCACGTATCAGAACAATATGTACAAGAATTCTCTGACGTAGGAGTACAAACATTGCCATTTTGTTCCCCATCGTCACATTCTTCGTTACCGTTTATTATTCCATCACCACAAAAAGCCTGTGGTTCTTCTGACGTATTTAATGTGGTTTGACACTCTGCATATGCACCATGTGTATCTGTAACCTTATATTTTATTACAGAACTAACGTCATATGCATTAGGAAATGTATAATCTGTATCTTCGGATCTCGGTGTCGCTAAACTGCCAGCTGATGCACTCCATTCGTACGATAAAGCATCTCCGTCTTTATCAGTTGCATCTGATTTAAGTGATATAGTCTCACCTGGACCATAAGAATCCTTATCAGGATTTGGGATAGGGGACTTACAGGTTGGTGCAGAATTCTGACAATCACTGCATATACTACTTGTATCACCATTTTTTACTGTATTACCATTGCTATCTTTTATAACCCAAGACGTATATTCTTTCCAAACACACGCACCTGGAGAGTAATAAGTATTACGTGAATCGATCCAACCTCTACCGCTAGCATCATAACCCTCTACCCATTTACCCAAAACACTATCATAATGCTCGATTGGAACGGTTTCAGCACCTGTATCATCTGGATTAACACAACTAGGATTGTTGTCTAAACTAAAAGTAGAATTTACTTTATAATTTTCCTTAGTTAAAGGTGTACCAGAAAATTCTGCATGAAGTCGTAACACAGTGCCACATTGGCAATTTGTCTCGATTTCCACTAAAGAGCCTGCATGAACATGGTGTGTAAAAACCATTGCCGTAGCCATAACTACGATATATACAGACACAATTTTTATTAATTTGACATTTAACATCTAAGTTTATAAATTAAACTACTTTACAATTATAACGCCCTTTGCACTATCGATTCCTTGTATCCAATAATTATATTCACCAACAAAATCAAATTCTTGTGAATACTTAGTTTTGGGCTTTATTTCTGTTAAACTTTGCCATCCATCACCTTGAATTCGTATAGTTTTATTAGATGGATTTTCCCATGTGACTATACTAGATTTTGAAATTGTTATGCTAGAAGGATTAAATCTATAACCATCGAAGACAACCGTTTCATTACTTATCGGATTTGAATTAGTATTAGAATCCACACTAACATTAGGGTTAGTAACAATATTTGGCATACGTTTTCTTACATCTTGATATGTAACGTCTTCATTCATAGCTTTTTGTATAAGGATTTTTTCATCGTCGCTGTATCCTGAAGATTTAACATTATCAACGTCATCGTTATTAGTACTGATTATTTTTTGTATATTTTTAGTATTTTTTACTCTATTTTTTAGGTTGCTTGTATACCCCTTTGTATATTCAAACACCATCGTTGATAATACAACAATAAACGTTAAAATTCCAACATAAAAGAAAAAGTCTTGTATAGTAAAGCGCTTCTTAATTTTTGTTTCGTTTTTTTGATTGTTTTTCATTTTGAATTATATCCATTAGAATAAATAGTATTATTTAAAACCCTTAAAATACTAGCCGATTTACCCTCTGTTAAAAGATATGACTTTATATCGCGCACGACTTTACCAGAATAACCTGTAGACTTTATCTCAAAACCTTGACCGGGAACATTGTTAGATGCAATAGAAATATTAATATTTCTAGCATAATTATATCTTGGCGTAATCACCAAATAATCGTTGCCACTTGCATCAAGTGCACTATTAATTTCACAGTATTTATTATCTCCTGATTTATAACTAGCCTCAACAAAGCTTTTTACAGATTTATTAATAGAAACATCACTAAAATTACATTTATAATCAACCTGCGTATATTTATACGTACCATCATCCAGTTTTTTTAATAGGGACGTCTCCAGAATATTTCCATTTGGGTGAACTGTGCTGCTGAATTCTGTCTGCCATCTAATGTTAACCTTTGTCGATGACGCATTCGAATCGAGTACTATTAGTTCCGATTCATTTTTTTCTAATTCTGTTAGATATATGCTATCTGAAACTATGTCTAAATTATATGAATATTGACAGGTGTTTGGATTTTCTTGATCTAATGGAATCTTTTCGTTTTGCTTACAGTCCTTTTGTATATCTGACAAAGATTTACCTTGTTCTTTTTCTGTTTTAATGCATTGTATTGCAATGTCAACACCAGATTCCGCACATGATAACGCCTGATTTCCCTCTACAGTAAAAGTTGTTTCCTTTAAACCTGTACGCGCATTTGTAATATAAAATAGAGCAAGAGATAATCCTAACACAGTTGTAAACAACACAATTAAGGTAATAGCTGCAATACCTGATCTTTTTGTTGTAAGCTTCATACTATAATTATTGCACATCTTTAGTGTAAATAGAATCATTAAGTAAACGTGCAAATCCATATTTACTGCTATATAAAAATATAGATTCAATCTCTCTTATGGTATAACCTGATTTACCAGTAGACATAACCTTATAACCCTGTAGTGGGAAATTAGAATCAGAGCTAGTTAACGTTACCGAAACGTCAGAAGCGTTATTATATCTTGGCGTAATTTGTGCAAATGTCATATTCGTAACATCAACATCAATACTACAAATATTGTCTGAAACATTGGCATTCTCAAATGCATCTGCATTTGGCGCGGTATTCGCTATACCCCCATACATACATGAATAATCAGTTTGATTCAAAGTCATGTCAGTTGTATTATCTTTAACTAAATTTAACTCAAGAACATTACCAGCCGAAACGTCTTGAGGCTTCCATGAGATATGCAAACTTGTAATACCATTTACACCTGAATTTAACAAAATTAGTTCGGTATTATCTCTTTCTAAGATGGGCATATATATTTCATCAGTTAAAGGTTCTATATTGATTTTATACTGACAAACCAAATCCACCGCACCATTTTCACCCTCACTTGTCAAATCAACATATCCCGACGTATCACAATTTGTTACAGTACTAGCGTTATCCCATGTACCATCTTTTATAGCGTTATTCAAACAATCATTTGCAATATTATTACCAGATTCCGAACAGTTCAAAGCCTGGTTTGTTTGTACATCACTAGACACTTCCTTTAGCATGTACTTCTTGCTTGTTAAGTAGTAAAGTGCACTTCCAATACCTACCGTAGCAATCAATGTAACCAATATTAGAATTGTATATCCGTTATGATTCTTCATAATTAATCTATTCTCGATATAACAAAATCAGAAAATGATTTTGATATTTTGTCACTATTAACGGTATTATTACAAAGAGTAGGTGATAATAACATATTCAAACTAACACTTGTAGAATTACCTGTGTCATTAATTGAGAATTCAACGTTTTTTACATCGACTCCAGTGGACTTATCATTATTGGTGATAATCTCAGAATCTAATGGAGTTGGGTTGGTTACATTGTAGTTTCTATAATAAATATAGCCATTAGGAGACGTAATAGCATCGGACGAACAATCTGATTTATCACCAGATTTTACATATCCAAGCTCTACATGGTCATTAGAAGCATCGTTATCTGAGTCTTGGACAAAATAATCAATTGTAATGCATGGTGAAGATGAATCCCCAGGTATTTGATGCTCTTTGCAATTTATATTCCTAGATTTTCTAATATCTTCTTCAAATGTATTAAAAACTCTGTCAGCGTTTCTGTTTAATTCAGCCATAACTTTAGCTTTTTGATTGACTTTCACAATAGTAACCAACACGCCCCCCAATGAACCTAAAGCAATAGCTACAATACCTATAGTTAATAGTAACTCAATAAACGTGTATGCTTTTTTAGATTTAGTTACGTTTAATTTATTCATACAAAACTATTCAACACTAGTTAACACATTTGTCAATACAACCTTTTTAGTACCCACTGATTCTTTCCACGTAACAGTACTACGAACTAAAACGATTTCGCTAGGATCTTTTCCTTTATATTTTTGAACTTGTATTTTTCTTACAAATTTTTGTCCATCAGTAGTTCCTTGTTCGCCAGAGTTGAATTCTTCACCGTCACAAGAAAGATCAGGCTCTAACACACCACAGACTGAGCCACTAGGTATGCTGATTTTATAACACCCGTCAGGATTGGTTCCGCTTCCACTATCAATATCCTCTGCAAACAAATCTAACCCACAACCGCTTTTATCACGCACATATCTAGTAGCCTCTATTCCTGCACTAGCCAATTTAATTGCTTCGGATCTGCTTAATGAAGATTTAGAAGTTTTCAAGGTAGTCATACCCAAAACAGCCAATGCTGTTAAAACAATTGCTAGAATTCCTATAGATAAAATAACTTCTAACAGTGTTTGACCACCTTTTTTTGTAACAATCTTTTTTAACATATAGCCTTTCATGTTTTTACTTTACTCGCTTTAGCGAGACAAATGCAAAAGGCCGACTGCGTAAGCTGTCGGTGTTTTACTTTTCACAACTTAAAGCTGATTGTGTAAACAATCAGATGAAGTTGTTTCGGCATAGCCGAACTCGCTTTAGCGAGACAAATGCAAAAGGCCGACTGCGTAAGCTGTCGGCCTTTTACTGTATTCTAATTGAACCAGATTTATTCAAATAAACACTCATACTTCTATCGGATGCTTCGCATTCTTTAGTAGAATCTTTAACTGTACAAATTTTAATATCTAAAGAATCAATTGAACTCATGTCTTTATCGTTTGGTTTTCCACTTAATCGCTCGAATGCAACTGGAAATACGCCTAAATTGCAAACAGAACTCTTGTCGAATTTCACATTTTCGGGAAAATTATGCAACTGTTTTGTCTTGTTGAAAGAATCCCAATCGAAGGATAAAGAACCAGAGTTATCAACTACCTTAACCGACCCAACTGCATATCTATTAGGATTAGAATTATTACCATTAGAATCAGTAGCACACGGTTCTACAGCCCACCAAACCTTTTCTATTCCATTTGTAGTTACACCCGATCGAGCTTTCACTTGCATTAAGGATACATCTGACATAAAACTTTTAGCATTTTGACTTAAAATTTGTTTCTCTGACATTCCCTTAAAAAAAGGAATAGAAGCAACACTAAGAATCATTATTATTGCTACGGAAACCAGGACTTCTATTAATGTAAAAGCATTTACCTTTTTATTTAACATAATGTCGATTATTGACTTGTAACACAATAGTAATATTTGTCTCTATAAGGCATACACTTTGTGCCTTTGTAACTACTACCATTTTCTTCACTATAATTTGATGGAACTTCATCTTCTTCAGAAGCCTCAAGTGTAGCACACAATAAAAATGACTGAGGATCTGTTTCTCCAGTATTATCCGGGTCATAATCGTAACAATAAATCATATCAGGGTCTTTCGGGTCGTGAGGAAAAGATTTTAGATATACATCTGTTGATCCGCCATTTCCAGTAAGTTGGTTTTCAAGATCATTGATTTTCTCTTCACTGTCTGAACCGTTAACGACAGGGTATTCGTTGTTATCAGCATAGTATTGTTCTAATGCCACAGCTATAACCGTCACGTCACTTCTTCGTTGAGAATCTCTTGCACGAGCAAATTGTTTTGCGGGGTTAATCATTGTTATAAACGCGGCGGATAACACCGCAATTATTGCCATAACTATGATTATTTCAACAAGTGTAAATGCTTTACGGTTAGTATAAGAATTAACTTGGGCAGTAGTATGTTTCATACTAAAATTGTACCATTATTTTAAGCTCTTCGCATTAATTTAATAATGTAGTAGGCTTAAATACCAATTGATGATTTGATTTCCCCATAATAGGGTAACAATAAACCCTAAAACTAAAAATGGGCCAAATGGAATCATATATTTTCTACCTTTTTTATATACAACCATCAAAAACACACCAACAACTGACCCTAATATAAAAGCACCAAACCACATAATTATAGATAGTTGAAATGTTAAGTAAATCGCTAATGCACCTGATAAATAAATATCACCTTCACCTAGTGCCTTCTTTCTTGTAATAAAAAACAGTGCAGCAAAAAATATCAACATACTTACGGCAGAGATTACATGGCTAATTATTGGCGTGAAGAATACAGAATATTCGGCGAAATCTAGATTAAATAGTACACGAATAATTGCAAATATTATAAAATTAACTACTAATAATAGTGTGTAAATATCTGGAATGAGTTTATAACGTAAATCTGAAAAGAAAATTAGAATTAATAATGTGAATAAAATTAATATAAATAACAAGAAAAACAATGAATCAATAGACAATAATGTGGAAGTTATAGAAAAACTTGACTTATATAGATACCAGTAAAAAATACTAGCATAAGTTATTGCAACTGTTAATTCTGTAATTGGTAAAATTTTAGGAATTGATGCATGGCAATATCTGCATTTTCCTTTAAGCCAAATAAAAGAGAGTAGGGGAATTAAATCTTTTAAATGTAGTTCATGACCGCATGATTCGCAATGTGATCTACCTTTAATAAATTGTTCGTCACGGATAACACGATCTATTATCACGTTTAGAAATGACCCAATAAATAGAGATATAATAAATATGAAAATTAGAAAGGTAATAAAGAGGATCAATAATAAATTTAGCTTGGAAAATCCGCCAAAGGCAGTTGGCGGAATAGACACTCTGTATTATTTTGCTGATATATCCAGTGAAAATTATACCAAAATTTATAATGAATTAATAC
>JALWZX010000011.1 GCA_027002375.1 candidate division WWE3 bacterium
CCCCCTTTTTAATTTAATCAAAGCACAAATCGCTAGCTAAAAACTTATTTTTTTAGCTACCTACCCTACTACAGGCATTTCATATTTCTCGCCTTGATATGCCTTTATCATTCCAATAATAGCCATGACTACTACAAATAACCAACCTAAAACACCAATAATCCATCCCAAAACAGGAATAATTCCTACAAATAATAGAGCAATAGACATTCCAAATAATACCATACCTTGTCTTGCATGAAAGACTACAAATGCATCATCTTTTTTGACAACATACATGACAATTGAAAGTATAGATATATAACTCAACAAAGCCATTACATTACTATCATCATTAGTAGGTGCTTTCTTTACCGCTTCTTTTGGTTCACCAACAGTTGAGCTAGTCTTCTTTTCTTCTGCTGTTGTTTCTGCCATAAGATCTTCACCTCCCCTAATAATACTAAACTAATAATAACAAAACGAATTCTTTACACAAGGCACATTACAACCTGTCAGTGAGCATCATAAATTCACGCGTACATCTCAACCAGTCACTACAAATCAGCCATCAATGTCTACCATGTTCTCTTTACCAGATTTCATATTCTTCAACTTAAATACATGGTTATTCTTTTCTTCTTCACCATATATAACAACAAAATCGTATCCTTTCTTGTTGGCAATTCTAAGTGCATCACCCACGCTTCTCTCTCTAGTTCCCATAACAACAATATGCCCATCTGTACGCAAATCTTTAGCAATATCCAACATATCGACATAATTGTCTGTACTAATTATTGGGAAATAATAAGTTTGCACTTTACTTAATCGATTATCTAACAGATTCCACCCCTCAAGAAATACTCTCGTAGGCATATCACCCCAACCAAAACCAATCGCAGGTATAGATTTCTCACGATACATGCTAAGCAAGTCGTCATATCTACCACCACCTAAGATTGCTCTGTTATTTTTGGGATTTCTATCAAAAACTTCAAAGACTGTACCTGTATAATAGTCGAGACCACGCGCTATAGTAGCATCATATATACAAACTTTTTTGAGTTTTGTTTCATTTATTATAGAAAGCATTTTATAAAAAAGTTCGATATCTTCTTTATTCTCAATATAGAGAGAATCGTTATTTAATGACACTTTTAGAAAGTCCAACACGTTTTCTAAATTTAGATTCAAGTACTTTTCTAAATCATTAAAATTAACATCTAATTTAGCAATACGAATTTCTTCTCCTAGCCAATCTTTTCCCTTTTTGGGAAATCTGTCAATTAACTTAAGTAATGTAGACTGATCTTCTCTAGACTCTAACCCAAGAACTTCTTTGAAATAAAAATAGGCAAAATATCTATTATTTAACCGCAAATCAAACATTTCATCAGTAGCACCAAACATATACATCATATCAACAGCAAGACTTATAATTTCAATATCAGAATAAACAGATTCAGATCCAAAAATATCAACATTTAATTGAAAGAACTCTCGACCTCTTCCCTTTTGTGGTTTCTCTGCTCTGAAAAATTGCGCAATACTAAACCACCTTATAGGCTTAGAATAGATTTTCTCATATTCTGCAATCATTCTACCAACAGTAGGAGTCATTTCAGGTCTTAATGCCAATTCTCTACCTCCTTGATCAGTGAATTTGTACAATTCTTTTCCTGTTGTACCAAGGTCATCGCCTGATTTTTCGTAAATAGTCGCATATTCAAGTACCGGACCATTATACTCTTCGTACCCATACGATTCACAAACTTTTCGCCATGTGTCAAATATGTATTGTTGAACTTTCCAATCGCTTGGAACAAAGTCTCTAAACCCCTTAATTGGCTGTGTACCTAATTTATTGTTCATCTTGTTTGTTTATTGAACTGCAATATTTATTTTTCTTCCATCTCGTTAAATAAGTCTTCTAGGTATTTTTCTAAATCGTCACCGTTACGTTTGTTATTGTCCTGATTTCCTCCATTATCATAAAACTTATCTTGTTTATTATTTCTATTAGGTAGTTCATTGTAATAATCGTCATCGTTATCATTACCAAAGAAATCATTGTACATATCATCATCTTGCCCCATATCATCTTGATAGTAAGAATCTGTATCATACTTACTTGACTTATCATATTTAGAACCAAGCGTTACAAGAGTAAATATACTTCCGAATATAACAATAAAGAATAAGAACCAAAATATAATTGAACACCCGAGAGGACCAAACGTAAACAACGGCTTCTTTTCGTAATTTTCAGGGCCGTCCATTAATATTTCTCTATTATCATCAACCTTAACTACATATGTGCCTGTAATTAAATCATGCCATGTTTGCCTTTTCTCACTCATAAAATACCAAAAATAACCAAGATAGAATAGCATACTGCTTACCCATTTCCCAAAAATCTCTCTTAACAACACTTGCCACCAATTCATGTACTGCATATCATCAGCACGCACAACTTTCAACTTCATTATTTTCTTGCCAAGAGTTGCACCTTCTTTTGTGTAAAAATATATATAATAAAAGTAAAATGCACCCAAATATGCCCCTATCATCACAAGAAATGTCAAACCAAAAACAAAATCGGCAAACGAGTCACTTATAGCTGTAGCTAATGCACCAAAGATTGCCATAATAAGTAGCGCTACCATGTAACCAAAGAATATTATTGCACCAAAAATCAAACCATCTAACAATAGTGCTAAAAATCTGTCTAAAAACGAACCCATTTGTGGAAATCCACTATTGTCTTGTTTAATCGCTTTTGAAACGTCTGGTTGATTAGACCTCACAGTATTAGAGTTGCTAGACTTCACAACTTTATTAGGTTCTACATTTCTCGACTTCGATGTTGTTACTTTTCTCGACGACTGGGTTGATTTGACTGACTTATTTTTACTAGGGCTCATTTTATGTATTTAAAGCACACATAAGTAAGAAATTAGTTATTTTATTTCTTTAATCTACAGCGTGCTAATTAAAACAAACTATCAAATTCAAATTACCATTAATAATATATATTGTCAAAGATTTTGCAGTTATAGCACTACTAAACGCACACTAACCCATTTGCTACAAGTCTGTTAAAATGTAACAAAAATGAAAGCGTCAATAATAATAACATCATATAAAGAGCCATTAACAATAAGCAAGTCGATTAGAAATGTAGCATTGCCTAATATTGATATGTGGAATTCATTAGAATTTCTAGTAGTAGCGCCAGATACTGAAACCATACGAACTGCCGAGCAAACATTTGAAAAGATAATGGCTGATACAAACAAAGACAATACCAATAGTAATGGTAACAACCCTAATGTTAGTGACGTTAGTGATTCTGGCAGTTCTCGTGATGCTACCGATTCTAGTAGTTCTGTCAATGTTAGTACTTCTGATAACGTATTGCACTACAAAATAATTCGCGACTCAGCTCAAGGAAAACCAAATGCAATAAACATGTCTGTAAAAGAAGCAAAAGGTGAAATATTAATACTAACAGATGGCGACATGTATATAAGTGAGAATTCCATCAAATTGTTACTAAAGCATTTTGATGACGAGAATGTGGGCGGCGTCAGCGGTCACCCCGTTTCTCAAGACAATAAAACTTCGCAATTTGGATATTATGGGCATTTATTTTGCGCCGCCGCCCACAAAAAACGCTTGAATTCCCCTACCACACCAATGAGCGGATACCTATATGCCATAAGAAACGACTCAAGATTATGGCCTTTACCAAAAGAAATAAGAGCCGAAGATGCATATATTTCTACAAAATTATTAGAACTAGGTTACAAATTAGAATATGAACCAAACGCACTAGCATACGTTAAATTTCCCCAAAATATGAAAGATTGGCTGACACAAAAGACAAGATCACTAGGCGGAAACGTGCAACTCAAACACTTCAACGAAAGCGAAAGTACAACAACGAAACCGAAAACTAGAAATATAAAAGAAGACTTAAAAATGGCATACTTTCCACTTACCTATGCGAAAACACCAAAGGAATTTATATATAGCCTACTTTTATACCCACTAAGATTGTATCTTTGGGTAAAAATTTACATACAAGATAAGAAAAAATCCTACTCAAACGGCGCTTGGCAAAGAATCGAAAGTACTAAGTGAAATTCTCGACATCAAGAGTTTCCTATGCATGCATTGCACGAAACCTTTTGATTCGTCCATCCATCACCAACCTGAAGTTTGATGGTTTTAACAGTATAGTGAAAAATTAGCTACTTATCTAAATCCTCAATAATCCTAACAATATCATTCCACGAATCTGCACGATACATATTTGGCAAAAGCTCTTTATCTTTATTCCAAGTTCTTGTAAATAGTATAGTAATAACTCCCATTTCGCTTATGCCAGCCAACTTCTTATGATGATCATCAATATATACATCCAAACTCAAATCTTTTATTACACTTTCTTTTGATCTATGATCGACCTTGAGATATTTTTCACTATCCTGATCGCAAGAAGCAACATGATGTATAGAATCAAACGCTTTACTTCCCCCTTCTATATTGCCATCAAACCATTTTATAGAAATACTTTCAAAACAATCGGGCCTAGATGTAATTACAAAAAGATTATGACCTGATTGTTTCAACCAAGAAATGCCATCTGACACACCTTCAATAGGCTTAATGTTTTTAGCGTAATTACTGTTAAAAAATTCAAACACTCTGTCAACAGCAGTTTGCACTGAAATATTAAACGGCTCCATAAAATAATATGTGTGCAAATCTTCGTACGCAACATTGGTTCCATATTTCTCGTTATGAAACTCGACAAATTTTCTAGCAAATTCAACCATTGTATCGTCTATGTCAATTCCTATTCGCATAATATGTTGTATAACTAAATACACAGGTTATAACTTAAACCTACCCAGAAATTTTATAACATTTTTGTTGACTCTATCAAGCTTGTCTCTTAAAAGAAAAACTAGGCCTGCAGACATAAATGCAACGATAACAGACCCTAGTATATCAAACGGAAAATGTATACCAACGAACACCCTAGAAATTCCACCTAACAAACCAAGTAGAGCCAAAACATAACCATAAACTCGAGTTTTTTTATAAAACAACATAGAGAATGCGATTGTCATTAAAAATGTAGTGTGATCAGACGGAAAAGATGCGTCAGCAGAATGACTGATTAATGGTGTGCCAAGATTTTTTGCAAATGGTCTGTCATGAAAATAAATTGTAGAAACAATTCTGTTTATAACTAAGCCTAAAACTACTGCGTAAGATGTGAGTAGCACGATGTTTTTGTACGCAACTGACTTGAACCATAAATAGATTAAAATAAATATAAACAGGAAAGGCATGAATTTGGCTAAACCTACAAACAACCTGTCAGTTGCGCCATTTTTACCGGCATATTTATTTATAATTAAAAACCACCTTACATTAAGATCTTCTAACATGAATAGATAATATCATAATCAACATACCAATTGACACTTTGAAAATTTGCCACACTACCCATCACTATCTTCACCCTACCTTGAATTCCACATAAAATGTATAATCGAACTATGGCTGACATAGATACATACTTAAAATTAAGTTTCAGCGACATTAAGAAACAGCCCAAAGAGAAACAAATCGAGATTTTAGAAAAACTGGTTCGTTATCACAATAATAAATATTTTATTGAGAATAATCCGATTATTTCTGATGTGGAATTCGATCGCCTAACTGAAGAATTAAGAAGACTAAAACCAAACTCACCTGTTTTGTACGAATTAGTTGGGGAAATCGGATCGGTAAAACACCCTACCCCAATGCTTTCTATTGATAAAAGATACTCTTACGAAGATATAAAAAAGTGGGTCGAAGGTCTAGATACAGATAAATTTATAGTAGAGCCAAAATACGATGGTATGGCTGCCCGTTACCAAAATGGCATCTTGGCTACTCGTGGCAACGGAATCTATGGAGAAGATATATCTGGTAGACTTCCCTATCTAAATGTTATTGGCGAGTTACCGAAAAACCCAAATATTTCTGTTCGAGGCGAAATCATAATACCCAATTCATACTTTCAAAAGCACTTAGCGGGTGAATACAAAAACCCACGCAATGCAGTAGTCGGAATTATAAAAGCGAAACAAATCAAACCTGCAGGTATTAAAGCTTTACGTGATGGTGGCGTGCATTTTGTGATATACGACGAAGCAAAATCTTTAAAAGTTAAAAAGAAAGATATTTTAGACGAAGAAAAATGGGAACAGATTTTAGAATCAGTTTTAAGTGTAGATTACCCATTAGATGGTGTTGTGATAAAGATTGCAGATAAAAAACTACGTGAGAAATTAGGTGCTACAGAACATCATGAAAGGTGGCAAATTGCATACAAATTGCCCGCAGAAAAGAAAATCACAACTGTGGTAGACATAAAAAACCAAGTTGGCAGAACTGGTAGAATAACAGGTGTTGCTGTAATTGAACCTGTTGAATTAAGTGGCGCGACAGTAACTAATGTTACCCTACACAACTACGATTTTATAGAAAAATCTAAAATAGACATTGGTTGCAAAGTCGAAGTCTGTCGCGCCGGCGAAGTAATTCCATTTATTACAAAAGTATTTGCAAAACCTGAAAATAAACCTCGAATATACAAGATACCAACACACTGCCCCATTTGTGGCACACCAGTTGTAAAAAATGGCAAATATTTAGAATGCCCAAACAAAAAATGCCCTGCACGAAAATCACAAGAATTTGAATACTTTTTTAAATCGCTTGGCGTAGAAAATTTAGGATTAAAGACTGTTGAAAAATTTATCAATGAATTCCACATACAAAAAATAACAGATTTTTACGATTTGAAACCAGAACAAATTTCTAAATTAGAAGGTTTTGGCAAAAAAAGTGCACACAAAATAGTACAAAACATACAAAACACATTAAACGGCACAGTTACAAAATCACAACTATTACAAGCATTGGGAATTAAAGAGATTGGCCCTGCGACGAGCAAATTACTCGTTAAGAAAATACAGTTCGATCGACTTCCATATGCAACAGAAGAAGAAATAATCGAAACAGTAGAAGGTATGGGCCCTAAAAAAGCACAATATTTGTTAAAAGAGATAAAAGCTAAATGGGAAATCGTTGAAGACCTGAAAAAACGAGAGTTAAAATTCAAAAAAGAAGAGACAACCGACAAATTAGCAGGGGCAAAATTCGCGATAACAGGCAAAAAAGGTAAATACAGTCGTGATGAGCTTGCCAAAATAATAGAGCAAAATGGAGGAGAATATAAAACAACAGTAACAAAAGGCCTAGATTATTTAATTGCAGGGCCTGATGCAGGCAGTAAACTTCAAAAAGCAAAAGAATTAGGAGTTAAAATTATAAGTGAAGATGAATTCTTAGAGATGATGAAATGAAACCTCACTGTGGTTGAAACCAAAGATTTCTTATAATGATAGATTAGAAACAGAACTTCTTAGGAACCAAATCTAAAATTTCTAGAAATGATATTGACTAACACCATCCATGCATTAAGGTGTGTTGTTTCAAAATTAGAGATAATAAGTACACCGATGTACTATTGTAAAATTGCATTTCTGTGTTTCACAAACAATTCATCAATCGTAGTATCGCCAAACTTACCTTGGTCCCTATCACCGGAAAAGTACATTTCGCCATTCTGAAATACCTTATAAAGATAGCTTTGTCGTCCACTATCACTTTCACCATATACCTCATCATATCTTCTTGCTACATATGTGGCAGCGGAATGAAAGGCGTTAATTAGAAATGGCTTTTTTCGTTTAGGATCTTCAATCACAACTCGTCGAGCCAATTCCATAAGATGGGCATGAATAACAGGATCAGCTAGTGCCTCAACGACAAACCTCGGACCTGTTACCCCGTCTTTTCTTAACTGCAACACCCTTTCTGCAGCCTCTAATTGTAACAATTTTTGCCAAATTGCTGTATTAACATCTCTAGCTATATAATCTTCATAGCTTTTAACCACAATTAAAGGAGGATCTTCTAATGGTGTTGGAACACTAGGTGCTTGAAAAGGTCTAGTAGGATTAACTACTGCAGGCCTGGTTACATGACGTTCACCCTGTCTATATAAATCAAATATCAAATTCATTGCTTCATCCGTGACCAGACCTTTATCATCAAACATTTCCTCACCTATGTCAAAAAGTGATTCGGGGGTTGTTTGTTGTTCTCCGTTAAAAGCACTACGAAGTGAACTTATTCGTTTCATATTATAATTATATCAAATAATTTAAATATCGGTAGGTTTCGTAAGTTTTGTATGAAGGAAAATATAAAAATTCTATTCCACTGCTCATATATTTTCAGCGTTAAATCCAAGCTGTTTAATCAAAATCGATAAACGGTATAGGTTCACCAGACCCATATATCTTTCCTAAACTTCCATTAGTATATAAATTAACACTGCTCCACGTTTCATAATCAATTGGCCCGACATTATTTAATGGATCAATTATCAAACGTTGTTTTTCTTTATTTTCATCCTCGTAGTCGATCTCTGTGACGACGTGCAATTCTTTGTGACCATCGGTATGAACTAATTCACATAAGATGTAATTAGAACATGCATTAAGTAGTTTTAAATGTGAATACTCATACAACCTATGTGCTAGTGCCTCTGATATTAACCAATTCGCAACACACCCACCTCCTAGCGTTGATATATAATCTGGATGTATAGAAAACTGACTTGGTTTTGGGCTAACAAGCCGTTGCGCTCCTCTCATAGAATGCAACGCTAAACTTCTAGCATCACCTACCCTTTCCGCTCTAATTGCGACTTCTTCGCGTAATCTATTGGCTATTTGGGTATTTTCCTGTGTAATCAAATCAAAGAAATATCTCCTCTTTTCTTCCATACTCCCAAATTTGTTAATGGGACTTATTAACACTGTATCAGATGGTTGACTACCTATTTTGTTTATAATAGTTGATATTGCATTAGGCATTAAATGTTTGGTCTTTCACCTCTTCCTAAAAAACCTTGGGCGTTTTACCCTTCTCTTCTTCTTTTTTGTCTCTTCTTTGTTATTCACACCATCAGGTGGCGTGACAGTTGTTATATTTTCCGCAAGTGAAGTCATTTTAACATTGCTCGCATCTTTTGTGCCTTCATTTAATCGCATGTTTGTCGCATTATTTGTTAATTCGTTTACCGAAAAATCGTTTGGTATAGCTGCAGATCCAACGGTTTTGCTTACAGAATTTACTGTTGATTCCTGTGCGGGCTGTTCTTGTGAAATATTTGTATTGGTGGAATTTACAGTTTGTGGCTGAGTCGCAGTATTTTGCTGATAATTCCCACTATTAAAATTATTGTCAGTAGATTTTACATTAACCTCCATATTTGTGTTGGTTTTACCCGTTGGCCGTATAATTCTAGATGCGCTAATTACTGTTTTGGTCATGTCTTTTAACGAAGTTGCACCTCGCATCATACCATTTAACGCAGTAGTTGTAGTTGCTAGTGCTGCCAATGGAGCTTGCATAGCACTAGCTTTGTCTATTCCGCTTTTTACGGATTTGTCTATATCGTCAATTACAGCTTCGGCTTTTAATACTGTTCGTCGCGTATCTCGAAGAAGCATTATTATATAAATTCCAACAATGAAAAGCTGAATTGTTATTACTATTATTACTAAAATGAGTACTGTTTCGATAGTGATAGATATCATATGTAACCATTATCAATCATCACAGATAGTATCGTCAAGGTTACATTCTGAATATGAGTTTTCGTCGCATGAAATTTTGTATGCAGCTCTAGCAGTACCTGCTGGGCATGGCTTGCATTCACGCCATGTTTCCCCTACACAATGACCATCGCCACATAGTTCTTTACCTTTACAGAACACTTCTCTAGAAAGTGTAGAACCCCCAGCTCTAGATCTTATGTCTTGATTATTTTTAACTTCGTCTAATAAAACTGTAAAAGCTACAAAAGAAAAGGCTACAACAAATAAAGAAAGAAAAAGGCTATTAAATTTATTACCCTTATTTAAGAATAATGCCATTGTATAAATATAGTACCATATTATAGCTGTATCGTTCAAGCATCGCTATGCCACTAGACAGTTACTCACTTAACGATTCACCCTTTAGTCTAGCTACAGCTTCATCTACAGATGCTACTAACACCTCTCTTGGTTTGCTACCACGCGCTTGACCTATTATTCCTGCATCTTCCATGTCGTCTATCATTCTTGCAGCTCTTGAATACCCTACACCTAGTTTTCTTTGCAAATATGACGCTGATGCTTTTCCGTCTAAGATTATGATTTCTAGTGCATCTAACATTTTTGAGTCCAAATCGCCTGCCCCGTCGATACTTCCACTTAATTTTTTAGTTTCTACTTTTTGTTGCGTTATTTCTTCTTTATACTCTGGTTCTACACCAGTATTCTTTAGGAACTCAACTATTGCACTGACTTCCTCATCAGAAACAAATGCCCCTTGAATACGTCTTGGTTTTGAATCATCAGGTGGAACAAATAGCATATCGCCTCGACCTATTAGAACCTCAGCGCCAGATTGGTCAATGATTACTCTTGAATCAACTTGAGATGTGACTTTAAACGACATTCTCGTTGGAACATTGGCTTTTATGGTTCCAGTCAGAATGTTTACAGATGGTCGCTGCGTCGCAAGTATTAAATGAATACCGACAGCACGCGATTTTTGAGCTAAACGAGTAATATATTTCTCAACCTCAGACGCAGCGACCATCATCATATCAGCAATCTCATCAATAAAAATTACAATATATGGTTCTGCCTGAAAACCAGACATCTCATTAAATGCTTTAATATTTCTAACACCTACAGAAGCAAACTCTTTGTAACGTCTTTCCATTTCTGCAACTGCCCATGCCAATGCAGACACTGCTTTTTGCTCAACATCTGTGACTACAGGTGTCAAAAGATGTGGAATTCCATTGTATTGACTCATTTCAACCATCTTCGGATCAATCATAATAAATCTACATTCTGTTGGCGAACATCTCATTAACAAGTTAGCAATCAAAACATTCATCATCACAGATTTACCAGAACCAGTTGCCCCTGCTATCAAACAATGTGGCCACTTTGCAATATCTTGAATCATTGGTCTGCCTGCTACGTCATGCCCTAAAGCAACTGCCAATTTTGAACGATTCTTTTTCATTGCTTTTGTCTCTAGCACACTTCTTAACGTAACAGTTGACGGTGCATAGTTAGGAACCTCGATTCCAACTAGGTTAGTGCCAGGTATTGGTGCTTCTACTCTAACAGACCCACTCGGAGATTCTAAACTCAAAGCCAAATCTGGTGCTAAATTCATGACTTTACTAGTTTTTGTTCCAGGAGCTAAACTTAATGAATATCTTGTTACAGCTGGGCCAATGTTAATATCAACAACTTGTGTTGAAATATTAAATGCCTTTAACGTGTGTTCTATAGCTTTCGCCCTCTTTTCTACATCCCCAGCGTTTGGTTTTTTATTTGGAATCGGTGACAACAAATCAATCGATGGGTATTCCCATAATTTATTAGAAAATGGCAGGCTATTTTGTTTGTTCTCTGTAGCTAATTCTGCTTTCTTATCGATTTGGGCATCTTGGTTACCAGTTTTAGCATCAACCATTACATTAGTATCGTCTTCGACTTCCCCATCATCTGCATACACCTCATCGCCAACAGGTCCAGTCGGCGGGTTAACCAATTTAAACCTATCTTCTTTCTTCTCATTCACATCATCATCTTTCTCACCTACCTCATCAACCTCATCTTCGACAACTTCTACATCTTGCACATCGCTCTCACCAAATTCATTAACATTAAACTGACGGCTATCTTCTAAGAGCTTGGCATTTTCTGGCGCCAAATTCTCATCTTCTTTCTCATTTTTATCATCTTTAGTCTTTTTAGGCTTTTTACTAAATATTTTTGTCGCTAGCGCGGAACTCTTATCTAATGCACCGTCAAAAACTGCATGCAGGTCTAAACCTGTCATCAAAACTATAGCAATAACTGCCAAAACAATATAAAGAAAAATAGCACCATAGATAGAAATGAAAAACGCGGTTGTGTCTTGAATAAACTTGCCGAAATTACCAGCATACCCGCCTAAAATTCCCATAAAAGAAACAAAAAGCAACATCACACTACCAAAAACACGCCAATTTACATACTTAAATCTCTTAGTTCCCAATAATAAAATAGACAAATAAACCAAAACCAAAGGAATCAAAAAAACTAAAACACCAAAGTTATCAGACAAAAATATACGCAAAAACCCGTTCAATTTACCAGAATTTTCTGTAAACCCACCAAACATAGAAAGAACTATAAGAACAGCTAAAACCAATAAAAGCAGGGCGATAATAGTCTTAAATATTGAAATGTTAGAAGCCCAATTAATATGTCGCTTGGGCTTGCGACCTCTTTTTGCCATATACGTCTAGTATAGCAGAAAATATGGGTTTTGTTACGCAAGAAGCATTTTATGTTACTTAACAACACCTTTTAAAACATCACATAACGTCACAATTTCTTCTGGGATACTAATCGAAGGGTCACCAGATAGTGCCCGGTATGTGTATACACCATCTTCAACACGCGCCTGTAAACCACCCTTATCGATACGTTTTATTTTCTTCATTACGCGAAGCGCACATGGCATATCACATCTTTTACTACTTCTATTTTCCTGAACAATTTCCTTTACCACCCCTATATCCACAGCTTTATCAACAAACATAACTGCATGTAACCTGTCATTTATCTCTGACAACAACGGATACCAAAAATTCAAAATATCTTCAAAATCTGCATCTTCTGGGATAAATTTAAGTAAAGGGTGTTTCCTACTGACTTCAATAACATCAGAAAACTTAAGATTATGACTATTTAATGATCCTTGTTTAATAAACTCGACACAAAAGTTATCATCATGTGAAAGGCATTCACCAACGGGAATCTCAATAATGCAACCAGATGAGAGTATTTGATTTTGACATGAAGATGATAAAGAAGCCTTTGGAATAGTTAAATGCACGAGCCCATCAGAAACTCCTTCAAAATACATGTTGTTACCAAAGATATCGCCAGGCGGTAAATTGTGGCTTGTATTTACGAATTCATCCCAAAATTCAGCTTTCAAAATCTCTGATAGTCTCATAAGCTCAACTAAATATAAATAGTATGCACTAATTTTCTTTCCAAGTGATTCGATCTTTTCAGGAGGTTGCCAGTCATCTACTATTATTTGATCTCCTTCTTCTGGGTCATGTGTGATTAAAATCCCACTATGTGTAAGAGAAGATGCTTGGGGCACCCCTGCTTCATTACAGGATTCTATATCAAATGCATATTCACCAATCCACCCAGTAGCAGCTTTTATAAATAACCTACCACTCGAAAGAACACCGTTTGCAATCGTTAACTGTACCTCTGTATTAATAGCAGCGTTTTCCAATGCTCTAAAACGTGGATCAAATATGCGTAAGAGACTTTGGACACCTGACGATAAATGAGCGACTTTAAAACTTGTGCTAGTTACAGTGGTATCCTCTCTGCATCTTCTTCCCCAGTCGCAATCAGCGGGTTCTATTGTAAAATCCGTTATGGAAGCATTATCCGTTTTCCAACACACTATGTGTGGTTCATCAATCTCTGGCAATACCCCTGCTAGTCCTAGCTTCATGATGACAATATAGCATAAACTATACCACGGTCAACACATTCCACACTTACCCACTCATAAATTCAATAGTTTCTTCTGGTATTTCACCTAAGAACCTTGAACCGATGCTTGATGATGTTGAACCAAACAAAGTTCTGCTTCGTGTGTAAGTTAAATATAGTCTTTTCTTTGCACGAGTTATACCAACATAGCAAAGTCGTCTTTCTTCTTCTAGTTCGTCTTCATCTGCCATTGACCTTGAATGCGGAAATATACCTTCTTCCATACCTACTAAAAATACTGTGTCAAATTCTAACCCTTTTGCCGAATGTAATGTCATCAGAATAACAGCATCATCATTTCTAAAATCAGGTTTATTTGATGATTCCACCAAGGCAACTCTTTCTAAAAATTCATTTATATCTTTAAATTCTGCTGCAACCGTTCGCAATTCTTTTAGGTTTTCTATTCTGTACAAACTTTCTTCTGATCCGTCGTCTAAATATTCTAAATAGCCAAAATCTTTCAGAACGGTATCTAACAATTCTAATGTTGTCATTTCTTTGTTTTGTGCAATTTTAATATACTTTTTCCATGGCATTTTCGTAATTTCTTCAATTAAATCTACATCAAACTTACTTTCTTCTATTCTAATCAAAGTCTTTTTACCTACCCCACGTGTCGGTGTGTTTACGCAACGTTTCCAAGAAATAGTGTCTTTAGGGTTGTAAAAAACTTTTAGGTAGGCCAACACATCTTTTATTTCTTTACGATCATAGAATCGCATTCCCCCAATAATTTTATATGGAATTTGAGCGTTTATGAAAGCTTCTTCAATTACACGAGATTGAGCATTGGTTCTATACAAAACAGCAAAATTCTTATATCTAAATGGTTCAGGAAACATCTCTGGGCCACCGTGCCTTTGCAAAGACATTGATATAATGTCGGTAATATACATAGCCTCAGCCCTTTCATGTTCGGCCTCGTACAAACGGATTTTTTCACCATCAGGGTTATCGGTATACAGATCTAAAGGAATATGCGTTTTGTTATTTTCTATAACACTTTGCGCGACATATAAAATGGTCTTTGTAGACCGATAATTGCGACCCAATTTGAAAATTTTGGCCTTAGGGTAATCACGCTCAAACTGAAGCATATTGCGATAATCTGCACCACGCCAGGAATAAATCGACTGTGAAATGTCACCCACAACAGTTAAGTTTTTGTGATTTTCTGCAAGCTTCTTAACAATAAAATACTGAACTTTGTTTGTGTCTTGATACTCGTCAATTAAAAGGTGCTTAAACATTTCTTGATATTTCTTCAAAACCGCTGGTTCGGTCGCGAAAATTTTAGCTGTTTCATAAAGCAAATCGCCAAAATCTAAAGCATTATTATCTCGCAATTTCTTTTGATAAATTTTATAAATTTTCGCGACCTGTTGGTAAAAATAGTTCTGAGCCTTGTCTTCAAATTCCTTAGGCCCCATCATCTCACCTTTCGCACGTGAAATGACAGACAAAATAGATTTAGGCTTAAGATTACTATCAGAAATATCTAATTCTTTTAGTATATCCTTTATAAGTCGTGCAGAATCATCAGAATCATAAATCACAAAACCAGGCGTAACATCTATATATCTGTACTCCTTTCGCAAAATTCTTGCACACAATGAATGAAATGTGCCTATCCATTGTGGTGTTTTGGTTGAAAAGTTTTCGGGTGGTATATCTTCAAAACCATCGTCGTCTAACATTAAGCGATCAAATCTTTCTTTTTCACCTTGCGGGGAATTCACAGTTTCATCTTCACTCAAATTTTCTTCTGTGTCTTCCCAATCTAAATCATTATTAGTAGAATCATCTAAATTAACATCAGATTCAAACGAAATATCTGAATCGTCAGATGCGTTTTGAGAATTTTCAAGATCTGCGTTTGAATTATCGTTTTTTATGTTTGCACTGTCGTCTGTTTCGTTGGATTTGCCAAATTTAGACCTTAACTCAATAACCTTAGATGTTTTATCTAATTCACGTATCTCATTTAAAAGCTCCACCACCCTAGTTTGCATTTCCAAAGCAGCCTTATTTGTAAAAGTAACAGCTAAAATCTGGTCGGGCAAAACACGTTTCTCGTGAATCAAATACGCAATCTTATGAGTCAAAACACGTGTTTTGCCCGACCCTGGGCCCGCGATAATAAGCGCGGGCCCATCATTATAAACAACAGCATCTTTCTGTTCGTCATTAAGTGTATCTAACAAAAACCTTGCTGTAGCAGAAAAATATTTACTTTTAGAAGAATCCACGACTTTCATGTTAAATATCATATCAGGTTTGTTTAGTCAGTTACACATGCGGTTGTTTCAATGACACTCATTTGCCTTATTTCCCTACCAACACAACCCACCTAATCACATTCTGTTCTAAATCTGTCATTGCAAACAACCGCCTCCTTCTGTTTGCCATCCAAAAAGAACTGGTTTTATGCTAACGTGTCAAAACCATGAAACCGCCCAAAATTTATCTTAAAAATACAAGGTTTCCCACCACACGACAACCCGTTTACGAACTAATACATTTGTGGTATTATTTCCTCAATAATGCATAGAATACTCACAAACTTTACAAATTCACCTTATTTCACAAGGGCTGATTTACAGGCAATTGCAGGTAGTCAAAACATCAGCAACACAACTTTGAACACAATAGTTCAGCGCGCGATTAAATCAAGAAACCTAATAAAACTAAAACGAGGAACATATGTCTTGTTTGACTTTTACAACAAGAACAAATCTAACTTATACTATCTCTTCTATATAGCAAACACCTTAATTTCCCCATCATATATAAGTAATGAAACCGCGCTTCAGTACCACGGGCTATTTTCAGAAGCAGTTCTTAATTATTATACGTCAGTAACCACGAAAACAACCCGTTTATTCACAAATAACATTGGGATATTTGAATATAAATCAATAGCAGAATCACTTTTCAATGGATACGAAATTCAGGCATTTGAGATGAATAGTAACAGATATCATTGTGCGATTGCTACACCACACAAAGCTCTTTTTGATTTTCTATATTTTAAACTTACACCTCGTAAGTTAAAACCTGAAAACATCTTTGAAGTACTAGATGATTACAGAATAGATTACGATATTTTACCAACTAACGAATTAGATAAACTTGTATACTTAGTTGAAACATTACATGTTAATACCGATTCTAAAAAAGATAGTTGAAGAACAAAAAAACAGCAATATATCAGAAGATAGAATACTAATTTCTATAAAAGAAGAGTTGCAACACTATATACTAAATTTTATTTATAATTCTAAAAATTATAACCATCTAATAATGTATGGTGGGACTCTTTTGAGAATTGTACATGGTCTACCAAGAATGTCAGAAGACATCGACCTTCAAACTTCGTCGAAAATAGACACAAGACAATTTGCAAAAGACTTAACCAGCTATTTCAGTGAAGAATATAAAGCAAAAGTTGCTGTACAACCGAGAGACATGAGAGACAACAAGACAGCGCTCATTAAAGCTGTATTTCCAGAAATATTAGATAACTTGAAACTAAAGCAAATAAAATACAAAGTGTTAACTATTCGAATTGATATAAACAATTTTCCAAAAGCAGATAACTTCTCAACTGAAGCCAAAACTATAAATCACGATATATTACATTACACTATACGAACCTATCCATTGCCTACTCTCATGTCTAGCAAAATACTTGCCCTATTATCAAGAACAGAAAGAAACGTACAGAATATAAAAACAAATGTAAAACCTCGTGATGTTTTTGACGCTATTTGGTATATGAATCAAAGGATTGTGCCTGATTTTAGCTATCTCAAATCTCATAATATAGAAATAAACGACATTAACGATTTCAAAAATGTCACGCGAAAACGGCTACACGAAATAAATGACAACGCATTTAAACTTGATATGGCCCACCTTTTTAAAGATCCTGGGGAATTCAGTCTATGGTCAAATAATTGGCGAGAATCATACATTAATGCACTAGAAAGTTACAAAGTTTATGAAATAGATCGAATAGAAAGCATTAAAATAGAAAATATCAATTTTGATTTTGGGCCGTTCAAAATTTTATATAAATTTCTAACACCAGAAAATGAAATTATAATTTTTGAAATCCAGCTAGAATACATGTGGAAAGAAAAAACAACAACACGGTTTAATAAATACATAAATAAAGATCTAGAACCAATTACAACACCAACTAATCCAAACAAAAAAATAACAACATTAGAACAGGCTTTAATTGGCATGTTTTACTCAAAAATAGAAAATGAATATATTAAATCAAATGCATTAATTTGTGCAAATAGATTAAAAACGAAACTGATACGCTGCACAGCCCGAGATTTAAATCCAGAAAGAGAAATTTATTTAAATACAGGGCAACTCGAAGAAATAAGTATACAAGAACTTTTGGGTTACAGAACAAAAAACTTCCATTCTTAATCAAAAGCTTCTTACACCTGCGTTACACAAATTTCGCAACTACCTATCTACCTACCCATCTAAATGTCTAAAATACTTTCAAGGCAGTTTACGCAACTACCAGCTTTACAAGCGCTATGGACACGATATAATTCTTGCATGGGACAACAAATCAAGCGTATTCCTCGTACAGAAATAGGAAAAAGGTTAACCCTCGAAAGCATTCAGGATATCCTATACGGCACAGATTACCAACTGAATACTTTAGATACTGGTGAAGAAATTATCGTGGGAACAAGAACAGATGTAGAAAACCCATTAAACAGATTTGCACATACGAACAACGAATATCTTTTTCCACTTGCTGTTACGACTTATGTTAATGTTTGGGAACATGGACTCGGCGTTCTACATATTACCACTCCAAATCGGGGGCGTCCCGGTTCACGCATAAAAGTAACCGTGATATGTGCAGTACCTGAAAAAAACGACAAATTTGTAGGATTAGGTTTACTTGGACCTACCGTTAACTTCACCAATGCGTCTATCTATATTAATCAGATTGAACAACTAATGAGAAATGTGCAAGAAACACATAATACAGATTTTACAGATTACTCTCCGCTGTTTGAATTAATCCGTGCAATAAGCCACCCTACCTCGGCAGATAACTCTTGAAATTCTCAGGTGTAATGTAAACCTTAGTAGTTTTCCCTGTAATAATTTCTAGCGCGGCTTTGCGTGCCATATTCTCTAACATTCTCTGAAGCGAACGAATTCCACTATCAAAACCAAGAGGTCTAATCAAAACTGGCCAAACATCTGGCGAAAACTCTAACTGATCTTCTTCTAGCCCTGTTGTCTGACGAACACGTGGCAATAAATAATCGCGCGCAATAGCCTGCTTTTCTTCATCTGTATACGAACCCATCTTTATAACTTCCAAACGATCAAGCAAAGCCGCGCTAAACGTACCAATCTTATTTGCGGAAACAATAAACATCACATCAGACAAATCAAACGGATAATCCAAATAGTGATCTCTAAACGATGTATTTTGCTCAGGGTCTAAAATTTCAAGCATTGTTGCCATAACATCAGCCAACAAACCTGCCTGCCCAGATGCCTTATCAAGCTCATCAAGCAATATTATTGGGTTTCGCACATCTGTTCTAACCAATGCCTTAATTATCTGACCAGGTTCTGCACCTTCAACGGCCTTATTTCTTCCACGAATTTCTAAAATTGAACCAATAGCACCCATTGAAATACGATAAAACGGCCTATTTAATGCTTTTGCGATACTCTTTGCCATTGTAGTTTTACCTATACCCTGAAGCCCCACCATACACAAAACTGGCGATCTTTTCATAGCCTTAAAATCCTTCTTTTGTGCCAACAATTTTCGCATAGCAATATACTGTAAAACACGTTCTTTCACTGGCTCTAATCCATAGTGATTTGCATCCAACGTCTGCTTAACTCGCTCAATATCTAAAACCTCATCTGCAAACTTGTTCCATGGAACCTTAACCACCCAATCAATATAATTACTCAAAATGTCGTATTCACGCGAATAAACACCCGTTCGCGCCATTCTTTCTAAACGCTTAATCATCGTATAAATCTGTTCTTTTAAATCTTCAGGCGAAGCACTTTGTTCAATCTTTGTTCGCAATGCTTCAATTTCCTGCATTTCTTGACTATTTTTATTTGTGGAAATTCCGCCGTTCATTCCACTCCCCTGCTTATTAACTGTTTCTACTCTTTCAGTTTGCGTACCACCATCTTGCTTACTACTTGCATAATTATCATCGTGATTAGTCCCAGTTTGGGCGCTTAGGTTTTGATTAACATTATTCTGACCAACGCTACTACTAATATCAGCCTGCCCAATGCTGTCCCGATTAGTACCTATTTGAGTGTCTAAATTCACGTTAACGTTATTCGGCCCCACATTACCGTCAACACCAAATTGCCCAGTGCCATTTTGATTGGTTGTACTTTGGCCAGTTACTTCTCTAACATCACCACCTTGATTACCACCCGTTGTATTGTCTTGATTTGAACTAGAATTGTTTTGAGAATTAAAACTACCAACAGAACCCGTATTTACAACATCGTTTCTATTATTTCCCCCACTAAAATCATTAAAGGAATTATTATTTGAAAAAGAATTGTGTTGGGCAGTATCCATGTGATTAGTATATCAAAGGTATGTTTTTATAAAAAGCACATTGTGAAGCTTGCACAGTCATCATTTTGCACTTTTCTCACTAAAGCGAGTATAGATTACTGAGCAAAACCAGAGTAATCATCGTTGTCTACAACAGTAACGCTCGTTTTCACATTTCCTGACTGAGTATTATTAGTGGAATTCGTATTCGTTTCTGTATCACCAGTTGATATACCATCATAATCAGAATTTGTATTGTTCGTATTTGAAGGCAAAGTCACGTTACCAAACCCATCGCTGTCCTCATTATTCTTATTTTGCCCACTATTTCCCGTGCCAAACCCGTCATAATCTTGGGAATTAGCATCGTTATTCATATCACCATTGTATTCTGTCTCAACACCAGCAACTGCACCATTATCGTTATTTTGATCTGTAGCATCAACTTTTTCTACAGGTGCTGTATCAGTAATCTCTTTATTTTCTGTGCCACTAGTAGTTGCATCATCATGTGCAACTTGGCTTTTCTTAGACACAATTACCCCTGCTACTGCGCCGAATCCAACAAAAAGAACTACTATAACAATTGGTATTATCATTGATTTAAATTCCATTTTAATTTTAGTTGTCAATTTTAGTACTACTATGTTCCAAAATTAACTCTCACTATTTTAATGGTATTCACAAACAAAAACAATCTTTAGTTCTGCCCTTCGACTTTTGGCAAACGTCCAAATAATATTATCGAAGGCTCTACCATTTCACCCGATAGTATATCACAGATGGTCTGACTTGTCTTTACCAAAATTGGCTTTAATAAAACACCTATATCAAAAACTTTATCAAATACATTCTGCAAAATCTCTGCTTTTTCTTTATCATTCTTTTTCCATGGTTCATTCGCATTCAGATACTCGTTTGATTCCCTAACTAATTGGGAAATCTCATTAATAACGTCATGAAGGCGGAATTCCTCATAACTATTCAAAATATTTTCATGCTCAGATATAACCTCTTGATACTCACGAACTTCGGCTAGAACTTCAACATCACGCCCCATTTTATTAATTCGCGAAACTAAATTGCCTAGCCCATTAACCAAATCAGACGTATATTTACTATCAAACAAACCAAAACTTGCATCAGAATCGTCTTTGTATGGCAAATAAGCAAGCACCAAATAACGCGTAGCATCGATACCATAACGATCTATTAGAGCTGGAACATCAATAACATTACCCTTAGACTTACTTATTTTATCACCACCAACAGTTAAAAAACTGTGAACAAACGTAGACTTAGGAACATCATACCCTGCAGAAAGCAACATCGCTGGCCAGATAACATTATGAAACCACGAAATATCTTTACCCAAAACATGCGTAGCGTACTGCCAAAAATCTTGATTTTTATTAATTTCTAGAGAAGATAGATAATTGATCAACGCATCTACCCAAACATAAACAGTTTGTTTGTCATCATCAGGAAAACCAACAGCCCATGAAACCTTATCAGCAGGTCTTGAAATACTTTGATCTTCTAGCCCACCCTGAATTCTTGCTACTATTTCGTTCTTCTTACCAATTGGGTAAATTTTAAGAGTATCATTTTCTATTAATTTAAGTAGTTTATCAGAATATTTAGATAGCTTGAAAAAATAATTTTCTTCTTCAATCTTTATAACCTGATCTGGCCTATGAAGTGGGCACAAACCATCTTCAGTCATCTCGGATTTTGTTAAAAATTTTTCACACCCATAACAATAAACACCTTCGTACTTATCTTTATAAACATCACCTGCGTCAATCAATTTCTGCACAAAATTTTTAACAAAATCCTCATGCTCCTTATTCGTTGTTCTTACAAAATAATCATAAGAAATCAACACATCATCAAATTTTTCTTTAAAATAATTCGACCTCATATCAACATAATCTTGTAAATTATCATACCCAAGCTTTTTCGCAGACTGCTCAACCGTTGTACCATGCTCATCAGTGCCTGTGGTAAAAAACACGTTTTGACTTCCAAATAACAATCTATAATGTCTAGCCAAAACATCCGTAACAGTAGTCGTCAAAAGATGCCCAATATGAGGCTCGCCATTAGCATAAAAAATCGGCGTAGTTAAATATTTCTTTCTATTCATTTTATTATCATTAGTGGAATTCATATGATGATTTTAACACAAAATAAAAAGCTAGTAATGGTAAATATCCTGACTAAAGTTTAGAATTTTCTATGATTGTGTTTGTTCACACATCTCCCACCTGAAATGGATTAATTCTATAGGCGTGGTAACGATTAAAACAAACACCACCTCACCCAACACCGCAAATTAGTTTACGCAAGAATTCAAGTCAACTTTTGCGTTCCCCTTACAATACATATAAGTTTCTACATCTGACGATTTATTGCATGTGTTATCTAATATAAATCTATCACATCTTTTCTCGTTATTTGTGCTTGAAACTAAAACAAGATTTAAATCACCGCTTGGATCACTACTATAAAAGTCGTTATCAAACCTAAACACTATGTCACCATACGGATAAAACCCATCTAAAAGTGGCACCCTAAATGGGTATTTATGATTTGATAAGTCTTCTACAAATGCTGTTCCAATCAACCTATCATTCAGCATTATAGAAAGTTTCGCCCTTTTAGATTTAGCGATACCAGACACCTGCGATCTAGCTATCACGTATTCGATACGGCTGTTCTGCGTATCATCGCCGACAACTCTTATATCTCCGCCACAATACATGTGTAAGTCGAAATTCTCATCAAAAAAGTTATATTTGCAGTATGAAGCAGATAAATTGTCATAAACTACATTAGTATCATTATCTTTAATACTCTTTATTACCAAGTTAACGTCTAAACCTGATTCTTCAGACGAATCATCGTTATCATAAACAAAATCCAAATCTTTTATATCAGTACCTACAGGCACTTCTACAACATAATCATTAAAATCATCTTTATCAATATAAACACTAGTATACTTTGTATCACCATTGTAGACAGAAATTCTCGGCAACCTGTCAACATCACCAAAATTCTCTTTCTTTGCCGACATAACTATTTTTTTAGTTCGCGGACTTTCAGGTTTCAAGCACCTTATTGCAACGGGTGAATTCCAAATTTCAGTATCATTCCCACCTGTACCTTCTATATTTTTAGCAACAATATAAACCTTATGCTCCACTTCGTCATTTATGTAATTATCTAAATTCACAGAAAACCCATGATATGCGAATTTCTTTCCACCGAATTGTACTTCGAGATCGCTTCTATAATCATCGGCAACCATATCTTTAATTCTATTACTAGGGTCATCTATCGCTATATTTATACCAACGCCCTCTGCTGGTTTGTCTTGATCCCTAACCCATCCTTTTACAGTACATATGTCATTTTTAGCCACAACCATACCTTGTGGGTCAAATAAGTTCAGGTCATTAATAACGTCGGTAGCTTCGTCTGAACAACCATCGTCACTTATCACTACTTTGTATTTAAATTTACTATTTAGGGGGAATTCATCAGTTGTATTTCGCTCATCCTTGTAGTTGTACACATCGGCGAAATTGTAATCAGTATTTTTTGCAACAGCAACGTTGTTAACAATGGTCTTCTCAACAGTTATGCCATCAGACACATAAATTCTGCTTAATTTTAACCGTGCACCATCTGAAATATCAGACCCTGTCTTTATGCTTACTGTAACTTTAACCGATGGGGCTGGATTTATTGATTGTATCACATTAATATTATCGAATTTAATACTATTATCCGAGAAACATATATTGCCTGGTGGCGGATTATTATCGATTGTATATTTCAATAAATACCACGAATGATTTTTAACCTTTATCGTGTCATTACTTAAATCAACCGTCTTAGGTGCCACAGTGTTCAACACATTATCAGCATTTCTGTAATCTACCAAAACACCATTCAATGCACTACGATCTGCATCATATATACAGCTACTACCCCTGCTCTCTTCATAACATCCAACAACATATTCTTGAACATTAGACTTATCTAAATTAAGTCCACCCGGTAAATTTAACTTTACGCTTGAATAACCATCTCTGATATGCCTGTTAACGATTACAAAATAAACAGCATTCTTTTTATCTGTATAAGCGTATGTGCTAACAGTTTCTTCCTTGTCATTATTTGTTTCTAACATATATGGTGCCCTCGATATGTACTTGTCATATAATTTAAAGGTTAAATACGGAGGACTAACATTTCCATACCCACTTATAATTGAATCGCCGCCCCATGTAGAGAAGTGCGTAGCACCATATACCCCCAATTTTGCGTATCTACTCAACATGTCAGCGGTAAATAATTCATCCGAAACGGTACCCCATGCCACACTGGTCGAACCTGAAGTTTCCCATTCTGTTGGTATATATTTAACATTAGAAAGCCCTTTGTTATTCAAATATTGAGTAGAACATTCATAAAAAGCATCTAAGAACTTATAGCTTTCAATATCTTTTTCTATTTTACTTTTAACATTATCAGAAAGATTAACATTTACATTCCCAATAACAATCTCTTTACCACGTTCATCTGACGTAACAATTTCGTTTACACTTCGATCGCAATAGACATCCTTACCGTAATTCGCAAGTGAGTTGTCTACACATGCCTTCTTGTCAACACTATCGTTTACCCTACACAATCCATCACCCCATGCGCGAAGTGGGTAACTGTGAGGTGTCCAAAAATCTGGTTTCGCAATATTACCGTTATCAACTTTGTTAAAACCGTCCCAAAACCCATTCAAACTATATTTCCATGAATCACCGTAACCAATATATGCACCAAGTTCTACATCAGAATATCTCTGTTTAAATCTTTTTGCAAAAAGTGCGTACATTTCGCCATACAATTTATAACGCGCATAAACTCTGTCGTGTCCAATACCATAATTATAACTATTATCATAATTGGTCCACCAAATCTCGGGCTCTGAACCAAACTCTACATATTTAATAGGCTTTCCAACTTCTTTTGAATAATCAATTATGTCAAAAAGTTCGCGAATCATCTCATCGAAATCAGGATTGTTTATGACATCATTTCTAATTGCGTCGGCATTTGTATTGCAGTGCCCGCTTTTACAACTTGACGGTTCTATAGTCGCCCCTGGTTGTACAGAAAAGATAAAATCGCCATTTATACTCTTGGCTAAAGATAAGTATTTATCTAATAACCCACTTGTTAAAGGAAATCTACCATCTTTAAAAACAACACGATTAAAATCACTATCATCTACCAGCTCTTGCCCAACCGAATTCCCATTATTATCAACTTCTCTTATACTAAATTTGTCAACTATCAATTTAGTATTATCGTCATTTCTGTCAGTTAACCCAATAACGATTCTAACCACCCCAGCATCTTTATTAAGTAACGGATTATATGTAAAGTAGATACTTTTGGTTTTATGATTAGAAGTATTATCAACGTTTTGTACATTCTCATCAAACAACATTGTAGATCCAATATAAAACCTTAACTGATCTTTATATACAACCGTTCCCCTTAATCGCATTTTGTTATTAACCATAGCATGATCACCTATTACAGAGTATACAACTGACACTTTATATTTAGCACCTTTCTTAAACTTTTTGGCATCAATATATTGAAAAATTCTACCACTTCGAACAAATTCTACAGAACTACCATCATACTTTTTTATATAGTCATCCGAACCAGATGCGAATGACCATTCGTTAATATCTGGGTTTGGTATATACACATAAGATTTGTCACTATACCTGTATAAAGGCACTTTCAAATCTTTTAATGGTGCAATATATAAACTCTCATCGTTTTCATTCAAGACTGACGATGCCTTAGGCGTTAAATTTTGACCTAGAAGAGCTCTACTAAAAGCTGAGACATACTTATTTTCGACATTCATCTCTAAACTTGAAATTTCTGTACCAGAGAATCCAGTTATTTCGTCAGTTTCGTTGTCATTAGTTACATTTTTCATCAAAGTAACATTATCAATATAAAAATCGTTTGAGGCATTTGAATCTGAAAGAAAGTATAAATTATACTTTCTTCCGCTATGTGCTTTGAACACTAGATTTATATTATCCCAATTCTCAGATTTGCTAACATCTTGTACAACAACAACACTGTCATCAGTAGCATCCTTAATAAAAACCCTCAATTTTCCTCTCTCTACAAATACATCTGCACTAATAGAATATGTATTAGAATCTAGCAACAAATCACTATCATATTTAATTCCCACCTCTGCACCTTCTGCGTGAATCTTTTGACTCTTTTTTCCGGTAGCTGATTTGACACTCGTAACCAAGAATCCCTGTGGGACTGTTACCGGCCCCACTCTTCGCCATTTATTACCTACTGTACCAACAGTACAAACCTGTGATTTCTCAACCTCAGTTTTGGTGTCATTAGTTTCAAAACCTGCCGAATCGCCTACATCAAATGTTTGTACGCCTGTGCCGGCTGTCGTAAGAATTAATTCACTAATAACATCTCTACCATCACTGTTATCCTTTAGCATAATATCGAAACCGTTTGGCCATCGTGGCTTTAAGTAATCAGGTAAGTTAGAATTAGAATCCCCAATAGCACCATTAAATACAGGGTTCTCTATTATCCACGATCCCGACACCCACTTTTTAGTATTATGTTTTTTGACTGTGACCAATTTAGTTGATCCACTTTCCCCAGCGTACACAATATCAAATGTACCGTTATCATTGTCTAACCACGTCATTTTCAACAACACTTTTTTACCATTCAACTTTTTCACCCATTCATCGTCAACATCTATTAGTATATTTTTATCAATGTATCGCGCAGAATAATATCTCCAATCGTTTTTACCTTCCCCAGTTGATTTAGTCAGGTCTCTAAATTCCTTATCCTTAGACCAAGCTGTTAAATCATCACTATTTTTTGGCGACCACCTATTAGCTAATTCCAAATCAGTTTTCATACCGTATGTGTAATTAAAATAATCAAAACAATAAAAGTTATCGTTGACGGGCCGACCTTTAAAAGTTATCCATATAGTATCGTTGTCTTTTGGTGGAATTCCTAGGTATTTATTACCGAATGCTATTATATCTTGTGGTATCTTATACCACGATCCAGTTACTGGATCATTTGGATCATTAGACATCCATAACATTATTCTTCTATTCCTTCTAGCAACTGAATTTCTAAAAGTCCACTCGAACAATGCTCTAGATGACACATATGGTTCATAGAAATGATGATATTCTCTATTAGACGGATACCCCCACCCTAATGCCTCAGCTTCTAACCACATGGTATGCATATGCACATCAAAATCGGCGGGCGTGTACTTAGGATATTGTAACTGCATATAGATCCTGTTGTATCTCTTGTCAAATGCTTTCAAACATCCAGTCTGAATAGGATATAGACCACTTTCTTGAATTCCAACTCTGTATTTAGCCAAATACTTACGCCATGCCTCACCCATAAATGGAAAAACATAACCTGAACTGGTCTGTACTGAAATATCCTTAGACACATCTTTCCACTCTTCCCCAATCTCAGATACAACGGGTACAATATAATCGTAAACATATCTAGGATCCTTAGTCTCTTTGTACTTATATGAGGAATTCATAAACGCATCTCTCCACGCGTCTGTTGAACACCCGCCATATTGTGTAGTCATCCATGGCTTAGCTTCACCAGCTGACCCTGGACCATAAACAACTCCTATAACACGATCGTCATTCTTAAATTCTTTTGCAAAGCTTCTTGTCCATTTCTTCATTTCACTAATTGTGGAGGGCGACAAATAATTCAGTCTCCATGCCGAACATTTCGCATCGTCATTTACATAAATCATGTTACTGGGGTTTGAAGCTATTCTTTGTGGAACGTATGCATCGTACTGTTGCCCGTTTGGAAGTTTACTAAAATCACTATATCCACTGGACATCAATCTGATAATAACTTTGTTTTCAGGTCTAAGCTTGTTCAACTGATTCTTAATTCTGCCCCAATCGCCATCCGTTTGCGCCCAAGAAACATTCATTAAGATAATGTGAACACCAGGGTTCCTATCTATCCACCTTTGAGCATCGTCTATATCGCTCCTATCAACCATTAAGCCACTTGTGTTAATCGTATCCTTACGCACTGGCTCCGGAAGCTTGTATGTCTTTACATCCATATCGTCAGAATCGTTAGGGATAATTCCACCGGCTGGTATGTTTTCTACATTATCCGACAAGTCAGGTGTACTATTTTTTTCATTCTGCGACGCATCGTGTACAACTTCATACTCAACTTCTAGCACAGGAGATATATCAATAGTAGAAGAGTGTTCTTTAGAGTAAAAGTTATATTGAACATTGCTAGATGAAAAGGAATCTATATACATACCATTATTCTTTATTGTTCCATTTACCAAATCTTGAATTAAATCGGTAACGTCTATCGTTACATCACCATTTATACTAGAAATCATAGGCGATTGTGCATAAGTCTTGTCACCCATTTGTGGCCTTGTATTCCACGTTACACTTCGCTCGTTCCAATCACCTTCAACACCTTTCACTTTAAACCAAATAGAATTTTCATTACTTCTAGCATTAACATGCAATTTTAATTTAGCACTTCTTATAACTTTTCCATTTAATTGGATTAGATCAAACTTTATTAATGGTCGTTTTATACCTGGCCTAACCGCAACTTCTGTAATATTACCGGCATTGACATCTGGATTCCATCTATCAACAAAAGTGTCTTCTACAGCTCCCAAGTTAACTCTTGAAACACCCAAAACCTTCGTATCTTTAGATATGCTTGCACTGTTACCTTCTACATTAGCCATTGATAGTTCATGCACATAATCAGGGCATACGCCTTCAGTAGTAAAGGTAGCATTGTGTACACCACCCTCAAAATCACCATTAACAATTTTACTGGAATCTTCTGACGAGGCTTTTTGTATAAAATTTACACTAAGAAAAGTAGCACCAACTAATACAAAAGCTAGAATTGCAAGCAAAATTACAACAAGATAATTTTTCCTGAGAATCTTAACACGATAATATAACTTCTTAAAAGGTCTGGACATTAATGTAATTATACAATATCTCTATCAATATGAGAACTACAACAAACCATTATCTGCCACAGGTTTATGCATATTATAATATGCTTTAGCAAGCACTTTTATCAAAAAAATCACAATCTCTTGTATTTCAAGCAATCACCCCTTACAATCAAACCATGACCACTGAAATAACATACTTAATATCATCAATAATTGTTACCTTTACCTTATTTGGTGCAGTAATGTATTTCATGAACAAACGTTTCAAAGAAATTCAAGACAAGAATTCCACCAAAGAAAAAGATGAAATATTAACAAAATGGCTTGAAAACATGCAACAAACTCTAGAAACTCGACTTGAAAATGTGCAAGGAACTGTAAACGGGCAACTAAAAAATGTTCAATCTGAATTACACCAAACCACAAATACATTAAACAAACGATTCGATTCAAATGCGCAAGATCTAAACAAACGTCTAGACCACTCTGCAGAACTAATGAGCAAACTGCAAAAAGAACTTGGCTCAATGAGTGAAATTGGTCGAAGCATGAAAGATCTGCAAGACTTTTTAAAATCACCAAAATTAAGGGGAAACATAGGCGAAGAAGTTTTAAAGGATATGCTAGAACAAATGCTGCCATCTGATCAATACAAACTGCAACATACCTTTTCTACAGGCGATCGCGTAGATGCTTTACTAAAACTAACAGAAGGTTACGTGTCTGTTGACTCTAAATTCCCAATGGAAAATTTTACAAAAATGATGCAAGCTGAAACACAAGATGATCGTGAAAGATGTAGAAAAGACTTTCACAAAGATGTTAAAAAGCATATTAATGACATTTCGAAAAAGTACATATTAACAGATGAAGGTACTGTGGATTTTGCTTTGATGTACATACCTAGCGAAGCGATTTATTACGAAGTGGTAGTAAACAACCCAGAGCTTGGCAAATATGCTTGGGAAAAACGCGTTTTACCAGTATCACCAAACGTATTTTACTCTTACTTAAAGGCAATAATGATAGGTTTAGAGGGCAAAAAAGTAGAATCACGCGCGAAAGAAATTTTAAGACAAATTCAGGGTATCAAAAAAGATGCAGAAAAGTTTTCTGATGGGTTGCGGGTTTTAACAAAACATATAACAAATGCTAAAAACTCTGCCGACACAGTAAATAGCAGCTTCGAAAAACTAGACGCAAAAATTGACAATTTAAGTAATGTTCAAATAGCTGGTGAAGAGAAAGCAAATATAATTGAAAGTGATATGGGGAATTCAACCGAAAATGTTGCATTAGAATCGAATTCAAATGATTCAAATGGCAAAAACAACAGCACCGACACCTCGCATGATTCAGAACAAATTGGTTTGATAGATTAATTATGAACCCGAATATTGCAGATATTGAGCTACCACTTAATGCAGACCCTAAAGATACAATTGCTACACCAACATCTAGCGATCCCACAGATGAAAAAGAAATGCCACCATCACACGAACAATCTATTTCACCCGCACAGATAAAAAACATAAGAGCATCTACAGCAATGTTGTTTTTAACCCTAATGCTACTCTTGTCATCATGCCAAAACACAAGCGATACCATAAACTTAGCAAACCAAATAAATGCTCTTAACCAACAATTAATTGCAACAGCTATTCCCCAAGAAAGATATGAATTCTTAATGCAAAACCCACCTCAACCATTTGAATATAATGGGTTTCCAGCTTGGTTTGGTGATTACATGAAACAAATAGAATCAAATAAAAGCGATAAAACGTTTATAAAAATTGAGAACCCCGACGATAATGGTGCTTTTGCAATCACATTCAACCTATTAGACCTGTTAGATACAGATAATATATTGCCTTCAAATGCAAAAACCGTACAAACACCCTTCGCAGTTTTATTAACAATATCGCCAGAAGACATTATTAGATCTTTTGAAAACAAGGGAATACAACATGCAGCTACCCACGCATTACCACTTCACACTCCTGAATCCGTAACATCTAATCATTCAATACAATACACACCAACACTAGTTATGCCGTCTGAAAACGAAGATTTTCCAATATTGGGCAGAGCATTTTCAATGTGCCTAAGAGAAACAGACACTGACAAAAACCAAACAATTCGCGAAACAGGAATCGCTTATATATTGCTAGGAATAAAAGAAGGTAACAGCATAAGGCCACTAACTTCAGCCGACATAACAAATCCAAAAGATAAAGAACTAGCTTTATTCTTAGTCATCAATAACCCAGACAATTCAGAAAAATACATTCCCTTCTCTCAATACGTAAATGTCAACTAAATCAATATTTCTTACTATCCCCACCAAACCGCCTCTCACGACCAGCATAATCCTTCAAAGCCTTTTTATACTCATCAACACCAAAATCTGGCATAAACGTATCCGTAAAATAAAGCTCGGCGTCAGCTATCTGCCAAATCAAATATCCAGAAGTCCTCAAATTTCCCCCTGTTCTAATCATAAAATCAACATCAGGTTGCCCAGCAGTATACAAATGCTCACTAATCGTCTCTTGTGTAATATTTTTTGGTGGAATTCCCTCACTAACAATTTCTTTAACAGCTTTTGTAATTTCTGCTCTACCCTCATACCCAATAGCCCAATTAACAACAAGTTTAGGATTATCAACTTTTTGAGACATTTTCTTATTCGCCAACCTAGCCAGCCCCTTAGGAAAACCATCCCAAGAACCAATATGTCTATTCTCTACACCATTCTTACGTGCTCGATCAAACAAGCTCTCATTATTAAGCTCAGCCTCAAAAAGCTTCATCGCAGCAGACACAAAATCTTTACTACGCTTAAAATTCTTAGGAGACCATGCCCAAAGAGTCAAATACTCAACACCAATATTAGCAGAGTACTCAATCAACTCTTCAATACGTTTCAAAGCCTCTTTATGCCCCTCTACATAAGGCAAATTATGTGATACAGCCCACCTTCTGTTACCATCCATAATAATGGCTACATGGGTGGGGGTATTTAGCTTAAACATTTATTTATTTGTTAAATATATCATAAAATTACTGATTGCCAAATTATAACATACAGTTAACAATCATTAACAAATGTCGTATAATTTGTCAGAAGTGGTTGTAAAACATACCCTAAAATGGAAGAAGCACATATTAAGGAACATACACAAAATAAAATAACATTGGTTTGTAACCCAATATTCGTTGCTGCAACGCATTATGAGGACGCATTAACACCAAGAGATATACCTATAGCATCTTTTCAAGAGTTTGAACACAGTCCTGATCCAGTAATTAGTTGGGCGTTACACAGGGTTGCCGAAACGTCTGCGTCAGATGCTTTGCGTCAAATCAGTAGCGAATTGATTTATAGAAGACCACCCTACTATGTACGAACCGCCCCATCCCCAAAGGCTAAAGGGATATTTGACATGGTAGTTGCCGACGCTTTGGAACCAATTAATATAGGGAAAAATACACTTCTACTATTTTCACACGCCTCAAGGATCATCTCAAAACATCCAGATATTGGTTCGAGAAAAGCATATGTACTTGGGTTACTTGAAAACCAAAAAGAAACTGATCGATTGTTAGGCTCATCATCTATCCAGGCAATAATAGCATTTGCAACAGCATTAGGTTTGCAAAGAAGAGATTTTATTACTATAGATATGCACGATCCTCGCCACTCTAGATTTAGAATCGAAGACGATACTGGAGTGGACGTAACTGCAATTCACTCTTATTTGAAACAATCCTTAGGACGCACAAAATTAGACACACGGACACTCGTAGAACTAGGTGAGTTGTGGAAAAGTATAGAAATGCCATTAATATCTGCTACATCACGTAGTAGAGTTAATAGTTTTACCAGTATAATAGTAACAAAAGCTTTTACTGATATCATCGTTACACATTATAAAGAAAACCGAATTGTCCCACGGGAAGCACGAAAACTTGCTGGTAAAAACCCGCTTACAGGTCCAATATATGGCAACATATCAATAGTATTCGAGTCGACCGCAACGCTTGCTTTACTTAGAGCATTGAAAAGCACATCAATAGACAGGGATACACTAATTACTGTCATAAAAAACAACTATCCAACCACGCAATTCAGTCTAGCCAAACCAAGAATGTCCATAAAACCAACCGTGTAAAACCAATGCAAATCCATGGCACGCATAATAACTGACCAACAAACCAACAACTTAGATGACACAACAATAGTGGTGAGAATTCCAAATACTAATGCTACAATAGAAACAATGACTGAACCACAAAAAGACAAACCTACCCTAAAACAACCAATTAAAATTTTCGCGATAGACCACAGAGGCTCACTTAAAAAGATTCTAAACGAAAACCTATTATCAAAATTCAAGTTATTAACAACGAAAACGTTCGCCCCTTATAACACAGCGGTTTTAGTCGATCCTGAATATGGGGCTGAAACGATTGAATTTGTAAAAAACAATCATCTTCAACTGCTTCTGACTCGTGAAAAAACTGGTTATACACCAAGCGATGGCGGTCGCGAATTAGAGTTATACGAGAAATTTACTTCTCAAAAGCTAAAAGAAATGGGGGCAAGTGCAATCAAACTTTTATATTATTACAATTCAAAAGCTCCTAATACGTTCGACCAGCTTACAATGCTGAAAAAGGTTAAAGCCGAAGCCGATGCGGTTAATTTACCACTTTTGGTTGAACCTATTACCTACCCTTTAGAAAATGATGTGGAATTCAACCGTGGTACCGAAACCTTGCGTGCTATCGAAGCAATTCAACCACATTGTGATATTTTAAAGATTGAATTCCCAACTAACACGAACTTTCATAAGTTATTCGACAAAATGCCAGAAGATATAGACGAACAAGTTAATGCTGGGTTAAACGAAGGTATTAAGTATCTAGAAAAATTCCCTACTCTAATCGATAAACCCTGGGTTCTGTTAAGTCGTGGCATGCCATTTGATGTTTACATTGAAGCATTAAAGCTCTCTAAACAATATGGAGCAAGCGGTTACGCAGTCGGTCGTGCGGTATGGCAAGAAATTTCTGAAATGAATTCCAACTGGCAAAAAATCGAGGAATTTATAACAACAACTGCCCTCGAAAGAATGCAAGAAATTTCAGCTACATTTGATTAAGTTTGGCAAGAACAAACTATTTCAATTACATACTTCACCAATCTACATATTTTGTTAATATCTAATTATGTACATATCAATAGATATCGGTGGAACCAAAACAAGAGTTACGTCAAAGTCAAAAATTGACCAACAAAACCTAATAGATTTTGAAAAATTTCACGTTTTCAATACACCAAAAAACTTAAAATCCCTTAAATCACATATCAAAGAAACAATACTCGATAATTTTCAAATAAAAGAGACAGAAATAGATGCTCTAATTATAGGCGTAGCTGGAATGATAGACAGAAAAGAACAAAAAGTGTTATTTGCACCCAATGTTCCCTATCTAAATACAAAAAAAGTATTAGAAATCGTGCCGTTCAAGAACCTAAAGAAAAATACAGCTTTCGTAGAAAACGATGCATCTCTAGCAGGTCTAGCCGAATCAGTTGCAGGTGTCGCAACAGCATACAATGTAGTTGCATACATAACAATCAGCACAGGCGTAGGTGGTGAACGTATAATAAACAAAAAAATAGACGACTCAAGATACAATTACGAACCCGGCCATCACATAATAGATCGCGAAGGCCCAACAGACACCAAAACTGGCATACATGGCTCATTTGAAGCATTTTCTTCAGGCAATGCTTTTAGAGAAATTTATCAGTTGTCCCCGCAAGATTGTGTAGACGACTTAATCTGGGAATCTTACGCAGAAGATCTATCGGTTGGTTTGTACAATGTAATCATGATGTGGCAACCCGAAGTAATAGTGCTAGGCGGTGGACTTTCACAAAAAGCTGATTATTTTTTAAAGCATTTACAAGAATATCTAGACAACATGGTTTGGTTCAACCGCCCTATTCCAGACATAAAAGTCTCACATTTCGATAATAAAAACGTACTAATTGGCGGTTATGTCTATCTAAATCAAAAAATAAATTAATATTTTGGGGGGAATCAAGCCGAAAATCACTGTTTCTCAGCTGATCCTGCAAACAAACCTTTCGCTGTATACCAAAAGAATGGGTTGTTATTTTGCTCTTTTTCCCAAAGCCACCATTCTGCGCCCCACACATAAATATCTTTAACACCTGACTTTTGCGCATAGTTTAACGTTTGCCAAAAGTGTCTCTTAGACATTGTTTTGTCTTTTTGTTCCTGTGTTAATTGGGAATTCAAACCTGGTCCCCATGGCTCAGCTTGCAATTCAGTAACAATTAATTTATCAAATGGAACACCAGTTAAATGAGCTTTTATTTTATATGTCCAATGAGCCAATGGATACTGAAAATAGATTGATTTCCCAAAAACTAACCCCCAAAAATCGAACCAAATACGTCTATACATCGAAATTGCTAAATAATCTGCCAAATTATAAGTCATAAACCATACCCCACCCTCGCCACTATCTTGTATTACAATTGGGCGATTATGATCGTCAGCTTTTCTTACAATTGCAACCTCATCTTTGACCTCATCTACCGTTACAGGCTCACAAACTCCAAACGGAAAAAATGGCTCATTTTCAACCTGCCACATTTTAATATTATCGTAATCTTTTAGTTCCATGACAGTTCTTTCAACAAATTCATATTGTTCAATCTTTTTCATTTCCGAACTGTTGATTTCATGCCACCATTTTGGTGCAAAACACTCTGGCCATCGTGGCACCTTTCGCCCAACTGTAAGAATAACATCTGCATCGCGTTTTTGAGCTTCAGCTAATTGCCATTTAATTCTAGAGTAATCATAGCGGTCGTTTTGGGGCTCGATTTCGCTCCAATATGCAACCAACCGCAAATGTTTAACACCTAAATCATCTAAAATCTTTGTATAAGTATCTCTCCAATCGAGCCCCATCTCTTCAGAATACAAATCACTAAAAGTGATACCCCAATTAACATTTTTGGCTGGTTTTGGTCGCCAAATAAAAAATAATATAAGTGGAAATGCTAAAAACAGAATAAACGTAATGGTTAAAATTTTAAGTAGTTTTAAGCTAAACAGCTTTCTTAACAAGCATTCTGCCTCTTGTACATCGTTATTTCCAACACAAACAATTCTTTGCTTTATTTTTTTGTGGGAATTCTTATCGTTTTTTACAGCTTTTTCATTGCTAGTACTATTAGATAACTTTTTAGGCATTAAAACAATTATACTAGTTTTTCAAAACATATGTAATCATCGATTTTTCACGCATGAATTGAGTTAATTACATAATAATTAGCGATCATTTATCACTGACTTACATAGTGATACCTGTGATGATATTCAATACCATTTCTGAAAACTTTAGATTTAGTTTACAAAAATTTTTGTTTTGTACTTATTATCATAGAAAACAATAAATTTTTGCACGTAACCTCTCATCTCTAAAACACCAATTGCACATTGTCTACCACTCAACTTCCGTACACTTATTTTACACAAACATGGCGTATAAGATATGCGTAAATTCATGGTATAATTTAATTAATTGAGTATGAACCTGTCCAACATATTTGCAAAAATCAAGAAACGTCTTGCTATTGTCTCGTATTTGCAAAAGTGCTCTATTTATTTAACAGATATTGCCACCAAATTTTATGCACATTTGTCAAAGCGCTTTTACTGCTATGACAGTGCGAACGCACATATTGCGTTACTCTTAAGTATCCCTAAACTAATCGAAAAACATCTACAGCGTTCTTTTGCGGTTTTAATAACCCCAGCTAAAACCCTAATGATTTTGCTTCTAATATTATTTTTAGTGGTCGGTCCATTAACAACAAGCATGTCCTATGCTCAGAAAGAAAACGTGAGAAACAATCAGTCAGTCTACAAGTCTGATACCACTTCTCCTATCAAAAATGTGTTACTAGCACTAAAAGACAGTGAAGGCGCCAATAAAGGTGATAAAACAAGTAAAGATATTCAAATTCCCACTACAAAACCACCTTTAGAGCCAGAAAATTCAGATAACGTAATTCAAGCAAATAAGCCGATAAAACTTAAAATCAAAGATGAAACCATTAAAGCTAAAAAGTTGAGATACATTGTTGAGCGTGAAAAAACGCATGAAATGATCGAAGTCACTAGCATAATTGATGATATTAATAACCAGTTGGTATTAAAGCCAAAAAGGGCATTTAGACCGGGAAAATATAAGTTACAAGTAGTAGAAAATATAGACGTAGACTCGACCAAAAACGAAAATGTACAAGCAAAGCAGAAAGACGCCAATAACGCACAAACAAAACCAAGCAATAACGATCAGTCACCAACAGAACAACCCAATACTGATCGATCGACAACAGACCAAACTGACAACTCGTTAGATGAACAAGTCAACAGTACACAAACAACTGATTCCCCTTCTCAGCAACCTATATACGAACAAGAATTTTTATGGGGAGTCTTAGCATACAATAGCGACAAGGCACAATACCTATTGTATGAAACCGCTCAATTTCAAATCGGGGTCCTTGACGAACAAGGAAACATAATTTGCGATGCTGACATCGATTTAACAATCACAAACAAAGATGCAAATCATAAAACCATATTATCAACGAAAACAGGCACTATAACTGAAAGCAACGAGTGTATTAAACATGATTTCACTCTAGAACCTGACTACAAGAGCGAATTACAACTCACCCATTCAGGAAAATATACGGTAGAAATAACAGCAACAACAAAAAATGGAACATATAAAACAACCGATTCTTTTGAAGTAATAGAACCAGATGATGTTCCGTTTTTAATACAAAGAAATACGCCAACAAGAGTCTATCCAAAAAAAGATTATCCAGTTGAAATAACAATAATTCCAAATGAAGATTTTAATGGCGAAATTGTTGAAACAGTACCAAGAGATTTTCTAATAAAAAGATCATATCTTGGAATTCCATATACAAATATTCAAAAAACGTCAGGAGATAAAAAAATAATATGGAAAATCAAGCTAGAAAAAGACGTGCCTGTGATTCTCTCTTATAAATACGATGCGCCGAATATATCACCACAATTTTATTTATTAGGTCCGATAGAGTTTGTGAGAACAACTGAAACCACTACCCTATCTGATGAACCGAACCAAGATACTGATAATAATCGAAATCTATACAAAGATAATGAGTTAGATAACGCCAAAGATAAAAACAATAACAAGAACGCCGATAAAAACAACAGTACAAAGAAAAGCGATAATAACCAACAAACCAAGAATAAAAGTCAACAAAATCAAAATCCAAATCAACGAGACCAAAATAAAATTAAAAATGTCGAGACTATAAGAAATATTGATATACCCTCGATAGACCTCGAACCAAACAACACCTACGCATCTAAAGTAACGACAAATAAAAAAGTAATATTTACAGAACAGAGAGAATGGCAGCTTGCCAATGACGCTATCGATGATTATGCAATATACACAGACACAAATGGAACACATGATACTGATAACTCATCGTACACAGGCGTACCCTTCAACAATCAAGTAGCACAGGGAGGTATCTTTACTCAAAATGCCAACGACATTGATGTAGGTTTAGGTTCTGATGGTCACTATTTATTTGGATATGTAATACAGGCTAGAAACGATTCGTATGGCAATCGTATCTCTTATCTGTCTAGGGTCACATTAGACGAAACAGAAAATTTAACAGGACACGGCCAAGGGTATAGAAGAAACGCAACAAATGACAGATATTACACATACGGATATGGAATTGTAAATGCATCTTCTGGTGATAACATACGTGTAGAAGTTATTAGACAAGGTGATAATACAGCGTCACACACATTAGAAGCAAACCGATCCTCTTTTTGGTTAGTTAAATTAGACGACGATTGGGCATATTTAAAGTTACAAGGCCAAGACAATCAATCAACCTCGACTTCCCTGCAAGATATTAACTTTACCACATCGATAGAAAATACAGATACGGATACTTTTGGACACAGTACGTCGACAAACTCAAATCAAATTACATTGAAATCATCAGGTCATTACTTGGTCACATACTCTGTAGGTGTTGACGGCGCTACAAGCAGAACTTCTGTAACAACAAATTTAGCACTGAACGGTACAGCAATACCACAATCATATGATTACTCATACATACGATCGTTAAACTCTACAACACATGGTACTGCAACAAACATGTCGATCATAAACGCATCTGCAAACGACGTTCTAACTTTAAAATGGGGCGCTACTGGTGCACACAGTTCATATGGAACTCAAACAAGATCAGACCGAACGTTTATTGCAGTTGTTAAATTGCCTGACGATGGCGATTATTTAATGGCACATGACACAAGTGGGACTCAAAACGTAGGCGGGTTAAACAATACGCTAACATTCGACACATCAGACGAGGCAGATTCAACTTCTTTTTCATTTAGCACATCAACAGGTACAGCTACAATACAACAAGATGACACCTATTTATTTATGAGTGGTGCAAGAAGTAACAGAACAACAGGTACAGCCCGTCTAACAAGTGCGGGTTTATTTTACGTAAATGGGACACAACAAAGTGTTGGAAACACAGGTGTATATGTCAGAGGTGATCAAGGTACACCAGACACATTTGATGGAGGCTGGACTGGTGCTGGCATTTTTGACCTGTCACAAAACGATCAAGTAACATTTAGACAAGTTGATGAAGGTGATAACGGTGGTGACGATAAGTTTGTAGCAAATGCACTCGGTTTAACCGCAATAAACCTAGATACAATCTTAATTCCAGTAACAAACGATAGCCCTAATGCACCACAAACACCTTATGTAAATAATGATACAGCTCAGAGTGGGCAAGCTTCCCCTGTTTCTAACTTAACTGATATAACACCTGCGTTTTCTGCAATTTATGATGATAATGACGCATCTGATACCGCCCCTTTTTACCAAATTCAAGTAGGTGACGATACAGATTGGTCAGATGCACCAGAACTTTGGGACAGTAACAAATCTTCTCTAACAACAGCCGTAAACGAAAATTCAAGATCTGAAGATATTATATATAATGGAACAGCTCTAACTGCAGGCTCAACATATTACTGGCGAATAAAGTTTTGGGACAATAACGGTGCAGAAGGTGCGTGGTCAGCTACACAGCAATTTAGCATGGCAACAAATAACGATCCAAACGCACCACAAACACCTTATGCAAATAACGATACTGCGCAATCCGGTCAGGTATCACCTGTTTATAATTTAACAGATACTACACCGGCCTTCTCTGCGATTTATGATGATGATGATACTACAGACAAGGCTTCATATTATCAGTTACAAGTAGGTGACGATACAGATTGGTCAGATGCACCAGAGCTTTGGGACAGCACCAAGACGGCATTCACAACATCATTAGATGAAAATTCTAGGTCAGACGATATAATTTACGGTGGCTCTGCACTAACACTTGGCTCAACATATTACTGGCGAATAAAGTTTTGGGACAACAGAGGTGGTGAAGGCGCGTGGTCAGCTACACAACAATTTTCTCTAGCAAGTTCAGTCGGTAATGATGGCGACGTGGCAATTTATCAAGATACAAATGGAACACATAATACCAATAATACATCATATACTGGCGTTCCGTTTAATAATGTTGTAACGCAAGACCCAACTTTTTCTCAAAACGCAAATGATATTGACGTAAAACTTGTAAATGGTGGACACTATCTAGTTGGTTACAAAGTAGAAGCTCAAAACACATCTTACGGAAACAGAATTGGCTATCTGTCAAGATTATTGCTAAATAGTACAGAAGAATTATCGGCACATGGGCAGGGTTATAGAAGAGATGCAACGAACAACCGTTACTACGCTTACGGTTATGGTATTATAAGTGCAAACGCGAGTAATAATATTAGGGTTGAAGTAATTAGAAACGGTACTAATTCTGCAGAACACGATCTCATTGCAAATAAATCTAGTTTCTGGTTAGCTAAACTAACAGATTCTTGGGCGTATTTAAGATTACAAGGTCAGGATAATCAAACGACATCGACTTCCCTACAAGATATAAACTTCACAACTTCTATAGAAAATAGTGATACGAATACATTCGGTCATAGTACATCAACTAACTCAAATCAAATTACTCTAAAACAAGCAGGCCATTATTTAGTTACGTACAATGTCGGTATAGACAGTACAACAGATAGAACATCTATTACGACAAACCTTGCTCTAAATGGGACTGCGATACCGCAATCATATGGTTACGCTTACGCTAGAGGTTTAAACGGTGCAACAGATGCAACAGCATCAAACATAACAATAATAAATGCATCCGTAAACGATATTTTAACATTAGAATGGGGCGCAACAGGCGCATATGCAACAAATGGATCTCAAACAAGATCAGACAGAACTAGTATTCAAATTGTAAAGCTACCAGACACAGGTGATTATTTGCGAATTCACGAAAATACAGATGGTCAAGATATCGGTGGTCTAAATAACACAATAACATTTGATACATCAGATGAGGCAGATGCTAACTCTTTCACCTACTCTACCTCAACAAGCCAAACAACAATAAATAAAGGTGCTTTTTACATTTTTACATCAGGCGCACGGACACATAGAACAACTGGTGGCACAAGGTTAACCTCTAAAGGCGCATTTTTTATAGATGGCACTCAATCAGACTTAGCTAATACAGGTACTTATATTAGAGGTGTCCAATCACCAAATAATACACTAGATGGTGGTTGGTCAGCCGGCGGAATTCTATCGTTATCAAAAAATAACGTTGTTGATTTTAGACAAATAGACGAAGGTGGCAACGGAGACGATGATAAGTTTGTCGCAAATTCATACGGAATAACAGCAGTAAACCTAAATTCTTTCTATACAATCTCAATATCAGGAACGTGCCAACAATACGATGAATCTACCAATTGTGCAAATGGTGAAACAGTAAAAGTAGCAGTAGACGGCCAACTACAATCGCAAACCACAACAACATCATCGGGCACCTTCACAATTTCGGGTATTCCTAAACCAGCGAAAAATTCAGTAATAACCGTATTTCTCGACAATGTTAGTGATTCGAATGAGGCTGTAACAATAACTAAATACGCTGGCTCAGGTGATATATCAAATCTAAAACTATACGAAGAACATCTTACTTTAGGAAACGAGTCAAACACATCACCAATATCGAATTCTGATGTTGCCAAATACGACAACTCTGTCTCATCAGATGAAGATATATTTTTCGACGTAGACTCTAGTAATAACTTAACGGTCGACTATACAGCACAATCAACACAAGAAAAATTATATGTACTAGCTAACAACACTTTCAGGCCAGATGACACAAATGCAACAACTGTTACTACAGAAAAAGTAAAAGTAGACGGGGGGCTAACGCTAGATCAAACAACATTCAAGATAACTGGATCTGGTACTGGTTCAAGTGTACCAATAACTTTTGGCTCAAACGGGATTCTAACTGCGAATTCCCCATCAACAGTAGAATTTAGTGGCACATCAGCGACAGAAATTCCGGCATTAACCTATTACAACTTAAAACTAGCACCATCAAGTGGCTCACCCACCCACACGCTTGGCACTGCCACATCGCAAACTATAGATATAAACGGCTCTCTAACGATAGGCGATTCTACAAATACAGTAACGGCAGATCTTGGCACATACTCACCCGCAATAAATATCAATAAAAGTTTAATAGTTAATTCTAACGCCACCATGTCAGGTTCATACTCAAACACTATTAAAACCGCAGGTTCGGTAACCGGTGGTGGCGTGATTAACATCTCAGGCACAGGTTCGTTTGAAAATAACGCTTCTGCAAATGTTTCTTTTGGATCTTCAACGGGTTCTAATAACTGGTCGTTCAGCAATTTAGCTTTCACGAATTCTGTATTCACACCTGTAACAATAACGTTAAATTCGGGTGGTACAGGTACGATTCAGGTAACCAATACTCTAACAATCGGCAATTCTGCAGATACAGAGACAACCATTTTAGATAACGAAACAAATGATCGTAACTTAGATTTAGTCGATTTAACAATTACTGATAAGGGGGAATTTAAGGCATCTTCGACTTCCACACAAAAAATTGCACAAAACTTTACAAATAATGGTACGTTTACGCCAAACAATTCAACCATAGAGTTTGATGATTCAACTAAGACTTCCAAATTATTATATTCTAGTAACACAACATTCTATAATCTAACCGTAAATACAGATAATAAACAAATACAATTCGACGAAACTGAACAAACAAATATAACAGGAACATTAACATTGCAAGGTTCAGCCTGCGGAACTAGCAGAGTACTAGTAGATTCTACAACAGACAACGACCAATTTGATATAAACGCAACAGGATCAACAACAACAGAATATGTTGATATAGAAGATTCAAATGCAGTAACAGCGCTAACAGCACGAAACGCAACTGAAGATAATGGCGGTAACACTAACTGGACAATAATCGCAGGATCTTGTGGTTCAAACACCCCACCAAATGACCCGACATCTTTAACACAGGCTAAAACAGACGATACAGTTTTAAACACAGGTGACTATACAAACGAAACTTCAATAAAATTTTCTGCATCGGCAAGTGATACTGACAACCCTGATGGCTTAAAATTGTGTGTAGAAATACAACCAGTTGGCACAGCGTTTACAGGCACATCTACACAATGTTCAGACGAACAAACATATACTGGTTCAGCTCTCACATTAACTACAACGATATCTGGTTTAGATGCAGACGAATCTTATCATTGGCAAGCAAAAATCACAGATACAGCAAATTCTGATTCTAACTGGGTTTCATATGGGGGAAATCTAGAGACGGCTCGCGATGTAGGCATAGACACAACAGCACCAACCGTTGCAACTATATACGATGGCGATGTTAACGGTGTTGATAAAGAGATTAGCTCGAGCTCCCTATCAGAATTATCTGCAAATTGGGATAACTTTGATGCAACAGTATCCGGCATCAAAGAATATGAATATTCAATTGGTCTAACTCAGGGTGGCACAGAAATTCTAGGTTGGACATCAAATGGAACAAGCACATCAGTAACGGCAACGGGTTTAACATTGCAAACTTCAAAAGTATATTATTTCAATGTAAGAGCAACTGATAATGCAAGTAATATCTCTAATGTTGCATCATCAGATGGGCAGATTGTAGCACCAAGTTTGCAGTTTTCTGTAACACCACCGACAGTAGAATTCTCTAACTTAAATGCATTGAATGGATATTCAGCAGAACAAACTGCAACATTAACTACATCAACTAATGCTTACAATGGGTACGAGATTCGGGCATTTTTGGCTAACTTGCTGACATCCAGCGACGGCGTAAACACAATCCAAAACTTTGACGGTGGCACCTACTCTGCCCCTGCTTCATGGGATTCTTCAGATAGAGGTTTCGGATACACATCTAGCGACACTTCAATACAAGGTGTAGATAAATTTAATTCGTCAACATGTGCAGGGGGCGGAGCCGCTCCTTGTTATGCACCATTTGCAACATCATCACCTGGCGACATAGTCGCAGATCACGAATCCACAGTAAGCGGCTCCGCGATATCAAATGAGCAATTCAACGTAACTTACAAAGTACAAACTGACTCAACGCAACCTGCATCTAAATATTCGACAACAGTTATATACGCAATTACAGCTAAATATTAATTATGTGGAATTCAAGCAAAACCTTAAAACAAAAGAAAAATCTAGAAGCACAACCACACAAGCGTCGAAAAGTTACCGAGTCTACCAAGTTCAAAAGCGAAACACCACGGACTAAAGCCCGTAGTTTCTTATCGCCAATTACCATATTAACTAACCCTATCCACACACTAAAGTGTATGAATTTAAGTTTGGTGACAATAAGGCTAGCACTAATATTGGCTGTTCTTACTTTACTAATTTTATTGTTTCCGTTAAAAACACAGGCAAAAGATTTGATAATTAAGAATCAACTAGAAAGCGAAAATGCATACATACAAGATAATACACAAAATACACAACAACCTGTGTTTAGAAAGCCAACAATTGATTCCCACAATGATTTCACAGACAAAACCCTTTCTAACCCACAAGTTAAAGGAAAAGCAGTTTTATCAACAATAGCGATTGGCGTATCGCCTGCCATAGCTGAACTTCCCGTAGACCCTGTGAAAACTAAAGTTGCGAAAGTATATGTTTTTAACAATACCAATGTGCCACTACCAATACATGCTTTTTCTGATAATTTTTCTGTAAACGAAATTGTAATAGACAGTACAAAAGACAATTCAAACACTTTCGATGCTTCAAATTGGATAACAATAGACCCACCTGACTTTATACTTCAACCAAACGAAGAAAAAGAGGTCTATATCTCAATTTCGCCTACACCAAATGCAGAACCAGGTGGGCATTATGCCACCGTTTACTTTAGACCCTTAATCTCAGAAGAATATATAACCCCAGATAAAACCTACTTAACTGCACAAATTGGTGTATTATTGTTCTTAACTGTTTCAGGAAAAATCAAAGAATCTGCAAATATTTCTAACTTAACTTTACCTAAATACCCTACGCCAGATAACTTTTTACCAACAGTTTACATACAAAACAACGGAAACATACATATAATTCCCAAAGGTAAAATAACAATCAAGGGCTTGTTTAGAAAAACAACACATGAATTCCCAATAGAAAATTCAATAGTTCTACCAAATACAGAAAAAAAGGTGGTTTCGCATACCAAGGCTTCATTAAAGACGGGACTATATCGAACATATTTTACAGGCAATTATGGTAGCAACAACAAGCCACTGGCCAGTAGCGACAAGATATTCTTCGTATTCCCAAACCACAAGACACTTATTACTATATTTATTCTAATAATAGTTACACTTTTAGTTCAAAAGTTTCATAGAAACATACCATTGGCTATAAAAGTCTTGTTTGGTAAAATTGATGAATACAAAAGTGGCAGGAACTAATTTTGGTTATTGCCACTTTTGTGTTTTTTAGTAATCAAAAAGGAGGTGACTAGTACACAAATGAAAAACAAAAAATTATTTAAAGTTTTTTCTATGTTATCAGTTACTGCGCTCACGCTTTCACAGGTGGCACTTTCCCTGTCTATGCCAACTGCTCAAGCAGCATCACTGTCTGACGGCTCTGTTTCGCTTAGCGATTCACGACCCAGTCAAACCAATGTTACCTATACATCTTCATTTCAAAATGTTTCGGCAACATCAATTCAATGTATAGAATTAAACTTTAACACTGTAGCAAGTGGCACAGGTTCAGTACCAACAGGAATGTCTACTACTAGTGCGACATTAAATAGTTCATCAACATACATAACTCCAGCCAACTGGACTGTTGATGCAACAACCAATGGTACTGTTAAACTAACCTACGCAACTGGCGAAAGTGGAACAGACGGTAATATCATATTAGATGGAATCACAAATGGTTCAACGGTAGACACAGGGTATTTCTTGCGATTTACAACATATAGTGATTCTAGCTGTACTACAGCTGTAGACAACGCAACTATAATGTTCATCTATACTAACGGGCAACTCGTTTCGTTAACGGTAGACCCAACATTGAGCTTTAGCGTTGCTTCAGTAGCCTCAGGTCAAACAGTCAACGGTGCAACAACAAATGTTGCTACATCAACAACAACAATACCTTTTGGAACAGTAACAACAAGTACAGATGTAGTCGCCGCACACGATTTAACCGTCACAACAAATGCAACCAATGGTTATACCTTATATACAAGATATACGGGACAATTAACCAATGGATCAGGTGCAACAATTGATGATGTATCAGGTACAAACGCAACACCAGCATCTTTTGATACGGGCGAAGCCTTTGGTTATACTACAAACGATGCAACATTAAGTAGTGCACCAGTAGACAGATTTACATCTAGCGGTGGTAATAAATGGGCTTCTTTCACAACATCAAATGCAGAAGTCGCATACGCCGATTCAGCAGTAGATACAGACACAACAAGAGTTGGTTACCAAGTAGGCATAGCCGGAACAACAGAAGCTGGAACCTACACAACAACTGTTGTATATACTGCAACACCTACCTATTAAAAATAATGTAAATGTAGAAAATCCTTATCTTGAATTAAAGATAAAAAATAGAAGCCCCGGGCATACGCCCGGGGCTTCTTAGATAAAACATTCATCATTACCAAATTAAACACCTCCATTCCAAAACGAAATTCTATGATTCTTCTCGCTCATATCCTTCAACACGAAATACCAGCACCACTTTCAGACCCACCCTCTAAAACGAAGTGCCCCACCACCACTCGACATCAATTTCAAAACGAGACGTTTTTCACATTTACTTCTCTTTTTCCTACCCTATTGCTACAAAATTTAATTTGTGTAAAATCAAATTACAGTAAAAAATATAAATCAAATTATAAATAACCAAATGGCATACAAAACAGTTCCTACCCCAAAGATTAAAACATTTAGTAAGTTAACATTAACTTTAGTACTTTCTATTACTATACTTTTGGCGTTAAGTTCCCATTCATTAGCACAAGAAGACACCAACACTCAAGAGCACAAACCAACGCCAGAGCTTATAAACGAAAAGCCATCTACCAAAAATGACACAAACACTAACCAAAATAACAATCAAAAAACAGATACTCCTACGGAAGATACGGTCACAGACTCTACCACCATAGCCGTATCGCCACCAACATTCGAGTTGGTAACAAACCCAGGCACACAAATCAAAAACACAATAAAAGTTAGTAACCCATCAGACAAGCCTATACATGTAACAACAGACATCAGAAACTTTGTGGCAGTCGGTGAAGAAGGCGCGGTAAACTTGACAGATGAAGACACAACTTATTCCCTAGCAAAATGGATAACAATAGCACCAACAAATGCAACAATAAAACCAAAATCAACAGAAATTTTCACGTTCATAATCAACCCCCCTACGAATGCAGAACCAGGTGGCCATTTTGGCTCAATAGTATTTAGAACTGGGGGAAATCAAATCAATGAAACTGGTGCCTCAGTTGCACAAGAAGTTGCATCATTAATATTACTAAAGATAGCAGGACCTACTACAGAAAAAGCAACTCTAGAAGAATTCAAAACAACAGACTCAGTATACCAATCGATACCAATAACCTTTGAATATAAGGTAAGAAACGAAGGTAACGTTCACATTAAACCAACAGGAAAAATAACCATAACTAACATATTTGGCAAAGAAGTTGATTCATTTGCAGTTCCACCAAAAAATGTATTACCAAGTGCAACTAGAAAAACAGACGTAAATTACGATAAAAAAGATTTGTTTGGTAAATACAATGCTACACTGGTATTAACCTATGGTGCAAACAATGAAACATTAGTTTCAAACACAATCTTTACAGTAATTCCTGTTAAAAAGGTTGCTGTAGCACTTATAATAACTGCAATAGTCTTGTTCTTACTACTAAAAGGCCGTAAAAGAATATCGATGTCTCTAAAAGTACTATTTGGAAAACAATAGTGAAATGACCCATAAAGAACTCTATGAAATTCGCCGGGTTAAGGCCTGTGGCTTCTCATCGCTAATTATTATGTTGACCAACTCTATCCAAGCACTAAAGTACGTGGTTTTAAGTTTGTCGATAATAAACACATTTTTATTATCTGTATTATTCACTACATCATTTTTGCTAACTTTATTTAGCACTTTAATCACGATTTCTCCCACATCTATACACGCCCAAACACCAATAACAGTTTCATTAGACATATCAGACACAATATTAAGAATTCAAGGCTATGCGAGTCCGTATGCAAACATAACATTTATAGAAAATGAAGCAGTTATAGGCACTACTCAGGCAAATGTTTATGGGGAATTCAACAAAAATATTACATACGAAAGTGAAGGTATACACACTGTTTCATTTTATTCTACAGATCAAAACTCAAGCACATCGAGTACAATTACAATAACAGTTGCTGTATACACGCATGCCGTTACAACCATTGAAGACATATTAATTCCACCAACGATAGATATAGATAACCCTATTCATACAACTAATTCAGAAGAAATTATCACTTTTAGTGGTCAAGCGACACCAAATACAACAATAACATTAATATCTGGGGGGCTATCGAAACAAACACAAACTCTAGTAACAGGCAACTGGAAAATTACATTTACAGGTGATCAGTTCACAATCGGAACTCACACAGCAATTACCAAAACACAAAAGTTAAATGGCACATTAAGCGAAAATTCAAAAACTATTACTTTCAAGATTAACGAATACATCCCACCTGAACCTGAACCAACACCTATACCTACCCCAGAAGAAACTACAGAAACATCAAAAAGCAAAAGTGATGAGACTAAGGGAAATGACGACGAAGACAAAAAAGAAGACAATACTGAGAACAAAGATACAAATATAGTTAGCAAAATCATAACTAAGATAAATGAAATAATTAACGGTAATGGCAATTCTGAGATTGAATATTCATGCAATCTACACCCTTACTTAAAAAACTTTGACTATAATGGAAATTGTTTCATACCACATCGAACAGAAGAATTCGTAAACACTGTAACATACTGGACTAAAAACTGGCGTGAAACAACAACCGCCATAAAGGGCTTCTTCGCAAACATTAATGCAGGTGAAAATTTAGACAACCTATCACCAAACGAAAAGCAAAAATTAGAAAAAGAGATTAAACGATGTGACCTTGACAACGACAATTTATGCACACTTAAAGACTTTTCGATACTATTATATTATACTAATAACATCGAAGTTACAGTTCAAACTGACAAAAGTCAGGATATAAGAAATTAGTGGAACACCGACAGCTTATGCAGTCGGCATTTTGCGTTTATCTCGCCAAAGCTGGTTAGGCTACGCAAAACAATCTCATCTGATTGTTTACACAATCATGTTGAAGTTATGAATAGTAAAATATAATGAAAATACATGGTTTATCTTTAGCATTAAAAATAGCAATAATACTGATCGGCTCATGGCTCTTAATACATGGTTTAGCTTCTTTGGGAACCTTTTTAGCGCTAGCCTACCCAATCTGGTGGATACTAGCTCCAAAAAAAACGTATTGCATAGCATGTCGTGCGCAAAAAGAATCTGGCTACTGTAGCTTTTGCGAAGAACCAATAAAACCACGCCAACTATATCCAAAGAACTTAAGATCTGCCATATTGAATGCAATAACGATACTATTTCTTTCTTTATTTTCTATATTTGTCGTTTATATAGAATCACAAATAATTCAAAAAGTAATAAATATTAACACAGAAAAAACTGTAACATTCTCAATTAATGACAAAGGCCAATATAAAATGGGTGAGATATTTTCTATGGATATAGAGATAAGCGGTGTTCAAAAACCAGTAAACGCAATACGTGCAGACGTACAATTTGATCCAAAAAGACTAGAAGTAGTAAACATATCAACAGAAAATTCGTTCGCAGATATATTCATACAAAAAGAATATGACAATGAAAAAGGGTTCGCACGGTTAACTGGTGGTCTACCTAACCCAGGCTACAATGGCAACAAAGGTCTATTCGGTACTATCTACTTTAAATCTAAAAAAGCGGGTTTAACAGAGGTAAAATTTTTACCGACATCATTAGTCCTAGCAAACGATGGTCATGGTACAAACATATTAAAAGCACCGGAATCAGCATTGTTTTTAATACTGCCCGAAACGATTTCCGCATACGAATCAAAGAAACAAGAAGTTATATTAAAACCATTAGTATTGGGAACTCAAACCGATAAGACAAAAGATCAACTACATCTTTACGATACTAAAACACACGATATCTCATCATCAGTCTTGGGAATGCAAGTAGAGCAACTAGACGAAAACGCTAAAAACACAGATCAAACCTCAGGCACACAAAATCAACAGGCAAATCAAAGTGAAAAGAATACCTATAAAAAAACTACGCGAACAAAGACAAAACAATTAGCACAGGTCACGCAAGACAATCAAACAGAAGAACAAAATATATTACAAAAAATACTAACCTACCTACATAAAATCGATATTTTTATATTAAGTATCTGGCAAATATTTTAGGCAGTTTGCGCTGTATTAAATGTGTACGCAAAATCTACAGCACTAGCGCCTTCTCTATTCTCACAACATGCTCTCTACCTTAAAGATAAAACTCCACTGGATAATGCCCGCGGTTTCGCATCGCTAATTATTATATTGGCTAACTCCAACCACGCGCTAGTTTGGGAAACTCAGAAAATTTTTGTATCCTTCTCATCTTTATATATCACATAATACAAAACTGGTATAAAAAGAAGCATAACAGTACCTGAAAATAGCAGTCCAGAAATAATAGCTCCACCTAAACCTCTCCAAACTGGGTCAGAAATAGTTATGGGAATCAACCCCATTAATGTAGTTAATGAGCTTAATGCAATTGGCTCTAGCCTGCTTGCCGATGCATCAGAAATTGCTTCTTTTAGTTTCATGCCAGCAAACTCATTTTGCTTAATTTTCTCTACCAACATTATAGAATTGTTAACAACAATTCCAAACAAAGCCAATAAACCAATCAACGCAGGAAACGACAAAGGCGTGCCAGTTAAAGCAAATATAACAAACACTCCTGAGATCGCCAAGGGTATTACCATAAAAACAATAAAAGATTTTCTAAATGATCCTAATTGAATAACCATTGTAATTATTATCAAGATCGCAGATATTATCATTGCTTCTATTATAGATTTAACAGACTTCTTATTCTCTTCATTTGCTCCACCTGTTTTCCAAGTGTAGCCTTTTTCTAGTCCTAGTTCGGTAGAAGCATATTTTTCTACTTGTTTATTCAATGTAGGTGCAGAATACCCATCTGCCACAGAAGCTGTAACATACACTACCCTTTCGCCGTCTTCATGTGTTATATCAAATGGGTTTTCTTTTAACGTAATAACACCGAGAGATGATATTGGCATATATCCGCTTTTGGTTGGAATATAAATTCTATCTATATCTTCTGGTGTTTGAACATCAGTAGACGTTTTTAACACTATATCTTCATCATCAATGTAAACTGTATCAATTGTTCCTAAATTAAAACCACTTGCAAAAGTTCTCAACCAAAACCCTACTTCTTTATTTGTTAATCCTAATTCACGCAATTTAGCTTCATTTGGCACGAAAGTTATCTTTCCTAAAGACGATTTGGCAGATTTTTCGGCATCATAAACACCTTGCATCATATTCATATAATTGACCAACTTATCAGCATAGCTATTAACCTTATCTAAATCATCACCCAAAACCCTAATCTCTAAATCTGCGCCAACAGGTGGTCCACCAGAAATTTCTTTAACAGCAATATCACCAGCCGAAAAATCTGCCAACTTACCACGAAACGTTTCTGCTATCTCAAATGATGTTTCACCTCTCATATCACTATCTACGAGTTTCACAGAAATCAAAGCCTCATTAGATGACCCACCCCCGACAGACAGCATCGACTCAGCAAAAACCTTACCTACTTCAACAACCATATATTTTCCAACCTTTTTATACTCGGGCATACTCCTTAATTCGTTAGCCACTTTAAATGCACTTTCTCTAGTAATATCTAACTTTGTTCCAGATGGCATGGTTAATTGCACATATACAACGTCTTCATCTTTTTTGGGAAATAATTCGTTCTCAACAAATCCCATCGGCACGAGTAAATACGAAAACAACGAGAACCCTAACACAACAACTAGCACCGTAACCCACGACTTTTTATTATTTAATATCTTTTCAATAAACACTTTGTAATATTGGGAAATACCACCCAAATCTATAAACCCAACGGATATTTTATGTGAAATCCAACCAAGATATTTGTTCTTTTCAAGTCTATTAGTAAAATTTCGTAAAACAGTCACTATATCGCTACTACCATAGTCGTTTGAATTTGCATTAATATTTTTATCATCTTTAGAGTTGGCTTTTGAATTCATGTCAGAACTGCCTGAATCACCAGAGTTAACCCTTGAATTCTCCCTGTTAAAATTCGTGTCTTTCTTGATAAACAACCTAAACACAGCAACAAGCAAAATGTAAACCAAAAGAACAAATGGCAACATAATGCTTTTACCGACGAAAATACCAAGTAGAATTCCAATAAATAAAATAATCGAACTGTAAGCAAACAACTTAACCCTGTCAGGCAATCGTGGCTTTAGAAAAATAATCATCAATGGTAGCGTAACAAGCACTGCAACGCTTGTTGATGCTAATAAAGTAGTAGACACGACAATGGGAATCGATTTTATAAATGACCCAATTACTCCTGTTGACAACAGCAAAGGTAAAAATGCCCACACAGTAGTTAATGTAGTTGTCCAAATTGGAACTATAAAATCACGCCAAACCAATGCACCTGTTTGCCTTTCATCAAACTTTCCTGTTCTGTGGTACCTTGTCATCGCAGAAACAATAACAATCGCATCGTCAACAACCAAACCAAGAGCCAACAACAACGAAAACATCGTCAAAAAGTTTAATGACAACCCAGCAAATTTCATAACAGCAAAAGCAATCAAGAATGTTAACGGAATACTAAATGAAGCTACACTGGCCTGTCGAATTCCCAGAAATACAACTAAAACAATAAATACTAATAAGAGAGTCATAATAAAATTACTGGACAATGTGTCGAATTGATCTGCTATTAAATTCGCCGAATTATCAATGTCTGCAACTGTAAAACTACCATCGTATTCTGCTAGAGTAGAGTCGACAACCTCTTTAATATCATAATAAGTATCTTCAACCGGCTGATTTATTCTTTTATAAACACTAAAACTAACGGCACGACTAGCCTCGCCATTTTCTCCTATAACATATGTCGCCGTAATTTGATCTTTTGGCGCTTCAACAACATCTGCCACATCAGACAGAACAACTTGCGCAGGCGTACTAGGCATTGGCGATTCAGCAACTTCAATAGAATTAGCCGGGTCAACAACTCTTTGTGTAGCTCCTAAATCTAAAACCATATTTCTAATGTCATCGACACTAACAATGGTAGAATCTAGTGTTACCGAAAAGGAATTTCTACCAGTCTCTACACTACCAGCTGGATAACTTTTTAATTGGGAATCAATCAAAGATGCAAGTTGAGCCGGGTTCAAATTGTATTGTTGCAATTTCTCTAAATCTACAACAATCTGAACCTCTAAAACTTCTTCACCATTAAGCTCCACCCTATCAACTTTTGGTAAATTCTCAATTTCATCAGACAAATTACTAACCAATGTCATAAGAGACGCATCATCTTTATCAGTCAAAAGCGCAAATGTCCAAATAGGCACATCTTCAAAATCAATCCGCATGACCTTTGAATCTAAAGCGTCATCAGGCAGGTTATTAACAGAATCAACCGCTTGCTGAACATCTGTAACGGCTTTATCAGGGTCAAACTTAGATTCAAACTGTACTTTTATAATAGATAAATTTTCTTTTGATGTGGAACTCACACTTTCGATTCCATCTATAGACAGAATTTCTTTTTCAAGCGAGTTTGTAAGAAGAGTTTCAACATCTTCAGGGCCAGCACCAGGTAAAACTGTTGTAACAATAACAATAGGAATCTTAATTTCAGGCATAAAACGCCTAGAAAGTTCTTTATAGCTATAAATTCCCAATATTAAGATACTTAAAATAAGCAAAATTACAAATCTAATATTCGTTATATATTTATAGAAAAACTTCTTTTCTAGTCCTGAATCATATCTTAATTGTTGTAAATATTTAGAATCACTATCATTTCTTTTCATTTTAAAATTGAAAGAGAGTTAAACTAACTATATTGCTTGAATTACAGGCATAGAGAATTTCATGCGTCGAAAAAGCCTCACTTCACACATATTCCTACGCCATCTTCGCTAACAACTTTATCACCTTCTACAACATTTCTGTTCATAATCACAGATTCATCATTAGCCAACCCACTATAAATATAAGCAAACTCCCCATAAAGCGGGCCAAGTTCAATCTTTTTACTCTTTGCAATACAATCATCACCAATAAGTAGAACATATGCTCCATCTTGTGTGTTATGAATAGCATCAATAGGAATATAAACACCTTCTGAATTCCCCGTATCATTTGCATAACCTAGAGGCACCTTAACCATAACAAATTCTTTGTTGCCCAAGATCGCATTATATTGCTCTGGTATATCATACAAAATTGAATAAAGAGTTCCACGTGTAGCCTCATTAGAAACAAAACTAGGCAGAACTTCAAAACTGTCATTATCTAAACTAATAATACTTGGCGATGTGGCAGAAACATTTTTTGCAGTGTTTTTTGAAACATAAGCAGTTGCTGTAATATCAGATGAATCACCTAGTATTGTAGCAATTGGCGTTCCTGGGGAAACAAGTTGACCCTTTTTTATGAAAACTTGTTGAACAACACCAGTAAAAGGTGAAGCTGGATACAAAAGTGATTCTTGAATTTTAGCTAAATCGAGCTGTAATTTTAAAATTTCATGGTTTAAATCTAACGCCTTTTCTTGTACGTTAATTTGTTCAATTGTAGCGTCTTTTTGTAGCTCAGAAAGTTTGCTTGGTGGGTTATTTTTATCAGTTTGGTACTCTAATTGTCGCAAACCAGATTTCGCATTTTCAAGAGAAGCCTTAAATTGTGCCCGTGACATTTGCATAGTTAAATCACCAGTTGCATCTATGATTTGATCCAACTGCGCTAAGATTTCCTCATTATAACTTATTAAATCTTTAGTGCCCTCTATCGATTTTTTATTAATCTCAGCTAATTCATCGGAGTTCTCGTCAGCTAAATTTGCAATATCTTTTTGTTTTTTCAGCAAATCTTTTTGGTCATTATATGTTGCCTCAAAATTCTCGTACTGTTTTTGGGCAAGCTGTCTAGAAACAGTTTGCGCACTTGCACCTTGATAATTAGAAGACAAGCCTGCGAGCCAATTACCACGCTTGACAGCTTGCCCCTCATTCACGTAAATCTTCTGCACTACACCACCAGTTTGTGCTACGACAGTAACAACTCCGGCTTTATCAATTTGTGCTTGCACTTTTATATATGGAAATTTGCCGACTTTATACAGTTCAACCGATTTACTAATAGATTCACTGGTATTTATATGTTTTGTTTGGTTCTCGTGTTTAATTTGTCTAGAAACAACTAATAAACCCAACAAGACGGTTAAGAGAATAAAAAAAGAAACTATTGTATAGTTACCTATAAAATTTGTAAATCGCTTAAGAACATTCATATCTAATGAAATATAGCGTAATCGGATAACAATAGCAATATTACTTAAATCATAATCATACAAATTAAACTCCTCGAGCTGAAACCCGTTAGTTTTATCGCTAATTATGGCTAACTCCATTTACGCATTAAAGTGCGGGTTATGAGATTGGCGACAATAATTTGTTTATCTCATCAATCCCATAAACATATAATCGATTTATCGCTCTAGTTGAAAAAACAAATAATCTTTTAGCAGAAATTGGGTTATTTGGATATAATTCTTTATTTGCATCTAATATAAAAACACTATTAAATTCTAGCCCTTTTACCAAATCCCCAGGAACCAAGAATACACCATTATTACTAAATTCATCAAAAAACCTATCTACAAATACCAGGTCAAATTTAGCATCTTTATCTAACTTTTTACCTAAAGATTTTTCTGCATCTGCAAATTTCTTTGCCAACTTCTCAAATGTATCTTTTGCATTTTCACTATTAGGTTCTATTATTCCAACAGCACGAAAGTCGCCGGCAAGTCGCATATTCACAACCTCTTTTACAACACTGTCTAACATTTCATCGTTATTATTAAATGTAGAAACCACAGGTTCGCTACCATGTCTATCAAATGGTTCAGGTAAATATGTAAAATCAGAAAACTTCTCTAGAATGCCCTTAGCAAATGTTATTATTTCTTTTGTTGTTCTGTAACTTATCTTAATATTGTAGTAATCAATATCATTTGAATCCCAAATATATTCTAAGTCTTGCCACGATTTCAAACTGCCATTGTCTTCTGTAGCTTGGTTTAAATCCCCCAAAATTGTGAATCCGTTTCCACGCACAAATGTATCTATCACTAAATAATTTAACAAACCTAAATCTTGAGCCTCGTCTACTATCACATGCTTAAAACTTTTGTATGGCACTACGCCCCGCAATTTATACGCTATATAATAAACTGCCGATATATCATCAACACTCAATTGATTTTTGTTAAATTTTATTTCAAAAGTATTTGGTACATAAGTAGACCGTAAGAATTCCCCATAAAACTTAATTGGGTCAAAAAGATTCAAAATCTTAGTTAATCGCCCAACAACAGAATTTATACCCCTTAAACGACCCAATACAGCAGTATTACCCTGCTTATATTCTTCTGAATGGGCATCTGCGTCATCAGAATACGCATCGATCATATCAGAAATTATGTCGTACGGCGCACGTATATCATATCTTGTAAAATATCTGTTCATTGAAAGATCGTTATATTGTGGAATTCTATCGATTTCCTTTTTTATGTAATTCTTTTTATACTCGACAAATCTCTTTAACCCCTCTATAAACTCTATTGAATTCTTTTGTTTGCTATATTCATCTTTATGATTAAACGTTCTGCGAGAATCTATTTCGTAACCGAATCCCTTTAAAGACTTACGAATAAAACTTGTAAGCGTATTTCTGGCCAATGAGTAAATTTCTAGCTCAGGTAATGTTTGTGCCACATAATTAACCAAAACCTTAGACGAAGACAGTAAAAGTGTATTATGTTCTGTTAAATAATCTTTGTATGTGTAAAAGAGATAAGACATTCGATGTATGGCTACGGTTGTTTTTCCAGAGCCGGCGGTGCCTTGAACTACACAAATTCTAAACGGGTCTGATCTAATTATCTCATCTTGTTCTTTTTGAATGGTTCTGACAATATCTTCTAAGGCACCGCCGGCCTTTTTATTCAATTCACTAGACAGCAAGTCAATTCTTAAACTGTTATCGTAAATCGCAAGTAAATTATCATGCGAAACTTCTATATTTCGCCTCAATTGTAGTGCACCTTGAACTGTTCTATGCTCTTTTACCCACGGCTTACCCTCCACATCAACAGGAAAATCGTAAAATGCTTCTTTAGTAGGCTCTGTATAATTATAATATAGTGAAGCAATAGGTGAACGCCAATCCATAACCTGATATTCGCCATCTTTATGGTAGAAAGCATGTTTGCCTATATATAGAGACATAGTTTGACTTCCACCAAAAGTTTGCATACTGAAATTCGACTTCTCATTATCGCTTCTGTTAGCACTAACCCCAGTAGGCAAAAAATCAATACGTGCAAAATATACCCTTTGCAATTGACCCTCTAATCTTTCAACAAATAATTTTAGAAACTGGTAACTTCGGGCTTCGAAGGTGTAATTAAGAGATTTTATCAAATCAACAGCGTCATCTTGCTTACCTTCTTTTGCAGCCTCTTTTAGGCCTTCTGCATAAAACTGTTCGAGTTTTTTTACTCTTCCACTATAAACAGTATATTCCTGCCTTACTCTATTATATGTTTCTTTAAGATGATTTTCTTCTAACTTATATATATCGCCGTCCTCACCGCTATTCTTTTTTTTATTACGGGGAACTCTAGACATCTAATTAAATTATCACACATTACTCGAAAGCACAACCTACTATTGTGCAATAATCCTAATCAAATTAAGCATATTTTGCATTGGAAAATATCTTCATTCACCTATACCTATCTATTTACACTCACCATCAAATTTCTCTTGATCCTTCCAATTTCCACCGGCGTACGTATCTAGCCATTCCACTAGATCACTACTCATGTCTTCTTCGTTTATGTTGAGTTGATTATTTGTAATATCAAATTGACCTTTTGCCAAAGATTCTAAAGCTGTAACATCTTCTGGTATATCACACGACAATTTATTTTTCTGAGCATGAAACACTTTTAACTTTTTGAGGTTAGATATAGATTGTGGAATATTACCTTCAATCGCATTGTTCGCAATAGAAAGCATCTTTAACTCAGACAGATTTCCTATCTTCTCGGGAATTTCACCCCTGATATTATTTTGGTATATCTCAAGATATTCTAGGTTAGTCATATCTGCGAATTCACTTGCAAATTCCCCTTCAAACTCATTCATACTTATATTTAATTTTTTCAAACCGGTTAGAGTAGAAAACATTTCAACATCACCACTCAATTTATTATTGCTTAAATCAAGAACCTGCAAATTTTCTAGCTTTTCCAAATCATTTGGCACCTTACCACTTAATTCATTCCCTGATAAATTTAAGGTTTGTAGACCAGACAATACTGACAACCCCACAGGAATTTTACCTATCAAATTATTTTCACGTAAATCTAAATTAACCACATGTTTTTTGTCGTCACTACATTCTATGCCATACCAATTACATACGCTCGTATCTGCAACCCAACCCGTATTATCTTTCCACTCTTTACCATTAGTTTCGTCAAAAAGCTTAGCCAATACAACACACTCCTCTTTTGACACATCAGCCACTTTTGTGCATACCACTGCTACATCACCAGCCTCGGTTAATTCACACGCCGAAGGTGAAACCGAATTATCTCAAGTGTATCCTTTTTCAACTTCACACAAAGAAGAACATCCATCAGAATTTGACAAATTACCATCATCACACAGTTCACCTTCGTCTATAACACCATTGCCACATAAACTTTCTTCAATACCACCATTATTCGTATCATTACCACCTATCCCATCATCGTTTCCATCACTGTTTTCATCGTCATTTTCATCATCGTCGTTAAGTGTAGCCATTTCATCATCTGACATTTCGTTAACAGAAATAGATTTCACAGTCGCTACGGTTTTTGACTTTGTGGTTAAAACATATAACTCATCAGGTACAAAATCGTCAGTCGTTTCCAAATAATCTGACTTATTTGGTTCAAATATCTTAGACTGGTTACTCAACGAATCTTTCAAAATAACCTGAACGCCTCCACTTTCTATATCAGCATCAAAACGAACCTCGTAATACTTATTTTCTGCCAACAAAATGTCTTGATATATACCACTACCCTGTCTTTCACTTTCTATCTTCTGAAAACCATTGCCAGCTTCATAATGTCTATACGACACATTAGCATCCGTAAACTTAGGATACACCTGCCATCCTTTAGCTATCGTGCCGAAGTCACATGGCTCAGCATTATCACCTGTAGTCTCATCTGCAACTGCACATACACGATATTTTATCGTAAAGTTGGGTCTCAAATCTTCTTTTGAATCATACGAATAGATAATCTGTGAACCATCCGTACCATTACCCTTAGCTTCAAGTATCATTCCGTTATTGTCTTCTGGGTTACTTGTCCAATCTATTGTCAAAAACCTCAAATCTGCTTCATACTTACCTGTATTGTTCACATCATTTAACACAGACGCAATCCCGTTTACGTCATTATCACCATTTGCACCAGGCACTTCCCACTTTTCAGAAGAATTTACATCAATCCATGTAACATCCTTAATACTATCGTGCCAGTTTTTAGAGACACCCATAAATCTATAAACATTATCGACATCTCCAGAATTTTTAACATTAAAAGTGAATGTAGCACTATCTATAATTGCATTACGGGGAATTTCAGCGAGATCCCAATAAAACAATGGCTTGTCAACGTTTGCCCCAACCATCAATTCTTCTTTGTCACTAAAATTTTTGTCGTTTGACGAACCGCTTATATACGTATCGTTCCCACGAAAAGTTTTCTCACCTTTTTCGCATACAACGTGAACAGGCTTCAAATCACCGCTTAAATCTTCTTCTATTCCATCGTCATCACCACTATCATCTATATTATCACTATCTTCATCGCCCGTATTATCTGTATCATCATTAGCATCTCCATTATCGATCCCGTCAGAATCTGAACTATCTTCTTTATATTCGACAGATAATGTTGGTTCCTTTTCACCATTCTCAGAAGACCAAAATGTATAATCCTTATCAACAGCATCTGTAACAAGCAAAACACCATAGTTACCATTACTTATTTGCTCGCTAACGATATCCGTAATATCAACTAATGTTGTATTTCCGTCTTTATATATATAACCTTCTCCATGTGCTGTATTTAAAAACTCATTAACCAATTCGTTCCCGCTAATTGGCGGTAAGGGCCCACTGATTGCACCAACAGGATTAAACTTTTCGCCATCATACGTTCCAAGCAATTTTATAATCTCTTGTACATCTTGTTTTTTACTGTTCCACGATTCATCGAGCATGAAAGCGTAAATTTTGTTGGTTTCCTTATCAAAATTTTCAGTCGGCATTAACCTAACAGTAGCCTTCAAAATAGTTTTGTTAGAATCTAAATTTGCTAAATCAAACTTAATATACGAGACAGTCTCGCCACGCTTAAAATGAAGCATGTTATCTGTATATTCAGAACCATCTTTTGCATAGCTCTCATCCTCACTAGCCAGAATGCTCAAGCTATCAGTACCCAACACAGCCTTTTTATAACTATCAGACACCTCAGCATGTATAGTGCCAATGTTGTAAAAAGAATATAAGCCTACGATAAGCACAAAGGATAAAATTCCTGATAATGAAGTTTTAATGTTTTTTAAAAGTCTTTTTCTGGGCATGTTACACCTTTGGGATAAGTATATTTAACTTCAACAGAGCCTTCTGTAAAAGACCCATTGTTAACTCTTTCTGTGGTTTTGTCTGTTCCTGCTTCTTGCTTAGTATTAACGACTTGCATAGCTGAATAAATTACAACAGGTAATGCTAAAAACAAAAAGACTGCTATTGCTATTTGTTTTTTGCTAAGTGAAGTGCTTTGCATATTACATATATTTTACACTATATATTTAGGAAATCAAAATCTATGCAACATACATTGAATTCCTTTATAAGTTTGGCGATAATGAAACCACGGGCTTCAGCCCGTGGTTTCTTATCAGCAATTACTCTATATTGACTAACTCCATCCACACATTAAAGCGCGTATTTTTAAGTTTGGCGATAATAAATTTAAAATATAGTAAACCATTCTTGATTGACATATTAGTGTGGCAACTGTAAATTACTATATTATGAACGGAAAAATAATATTTACAACTCTAACCATCTTTGTAGTATCAGTAGTGGCGCTCGTTTTTATTAAAGACTTTAAAAATCGACGGGATGCAAAAACAGTTTATGTTGGACCAACAAAAGTTCTATGCCTAAGTAACAGGTTACAACGATGTTACCAAATAAAAGAAAATGAAAATGATGATTACAAATTATTCAATGGTACTATTCGAAACTTCTCATATGTACCAGGTTATGAATATAAATTACTCGTAGATGAAGTAACAGTTGAAAACATAAACAATGGTCAAAAATTTGTAACGTACGACTTGTATAAGCAAGTAGAGAAAAAAGAAGTTCCCTATGTATTAACAGTAACTCCAAACGATGGGCAAGTATTACCAATAAACAGATCATTCACGGTGGCAGGAAAAGCAAGAGGTGTATATGAAGGAAACATAGTAATAGAAGCTAAAGACCTAAAAGGCAACTTGCTAGCAAGAGTTCCCACAACAATGCCAACAGACAAGCCAGGTGCAGAATCTGTCTGGCAAGCGCAATTATCGGTAAATACAAAACCTGGAACCAAAGCATTAATTGTAGCTTACTCACCTAGCCCGGCGAACGAATCAGAAACTAAAAAAACAGATGAAAACAAAAACAATGAACAAGACACACAAAAGAAAGACGAAAATAACAACCAAGACGCTCAAAAAGCAACTGTTAACCCACTATCTTACTCAACAATAGTTGTTTTTGATCCAAAAGCAAAAGCAATTCCTGTTCAAACATCTTTAGAAAATACATCATGGCTTTTAAAGTCGTACAAAACTCCAAACGGAACAGAGATAAAACAAGCGTCACAAACAACACCGGTAACAGCAACCTTCTTAAACGGTAAAATTGGCGGAACTTCAGGATGCAATAACTACCAAGCCAGTTACGAAACAAAAGGGGACACAATAACTGTAGGGCCAATAGCATCTACACGAAAAGCTTGTGAGGATAATGTAAATAAATTAGAAAACGATTACCAATTAAGCCTGCAATCTGTTGCTTACTATCAAGCACAACCAACATCTCTAATACTTTATAATTCACAAAGAGTACCTTTGCTAGAATATACTAGAGTAATAAGAAGAAAACAGACACCAAATCAAGATCAAAATACAAGCGATCAGCAAGATGCCAACAAAGAAAATACAGACGACAATACACAACAATCAGAAGATATGAATAACGACAAACAAGATACAAACAAGCAAACTGATCAAGAAAAAACTGATCAGAACACGAATGATCAACAACAAAATTAAAAAGATCAAAATACTGATCAATGAATGAGTCAAAATACAAACGAATGATTTCTAAATTAATACGAATTTAGAAAAAAAGGGGTGGCATTTCATGCCACCCCTTTTTCGTTTTCGTCAAGCGATAGCAACTGTGCACAGCGATCGCAATGGAAATACTTAAACTTCCTCTACAAACAGCAAGCGCAATACAATATTTAAACCTTGATTCAAGTTGATTTTATATATAGAATCAACACAATAATTATGAGCAACAAAAATGGCTCATACAAAATAAAATCTCTAGATGAGCGCGATCATCTATGTACAAAGGCAGTAAATCTGAGAGAATCCGGTAATCTTAAAAAGTCGTTAATATTATTTGAGCGAATCAAAAATTTTGATCAAAAGCATAATAGGCATGAGCCCCTAATAGATATTTTAGGACATATTAGAATCGTATACACACGCCTCGCAGAATCATCATCATGCAAAAGTAAAAAATTACATTATCTTTACAACGCGCTACAAGCATTAAATGATGCAACAAACGTTTGTACAAGCCACCCATCAATCAGCATAGAAACTCAGTCAGTACTTCATGCCCACATTTCAAGTGTAATACTAAAATTGTCATTGCTAGAAGATTATGATAACTACAAAAAGAACAAACTGTTAAATTCAGCCTTAGAACACATAGAGAAATCAATCAAAAACATTCCTGGATCGATCGCACATAAGGCTTGGCCAGCAAATACTAAAGCACAAATATTATTAGAACTTGGCAATATAGAAGAAGCATTAACAACAGTAAAAAGTGCAGAAACATGGTTAAAAACAGGGAAAAACGCTGAACTGTCCTCGAATGATGCAACCTCTCATATAAAATTAGATGTTTGGACAACAGGATTATATTTAACAAAGGCAAAAATCTACATGGCCGAATTAAAACCGATTTTAGCAAAATATTATATAGATCTAGTACTAGACTACCCGACCATAGAAAATCATCTTGAAGAACGAAAAAAAGATGCTCAGATCCTTTTAGATAAACTAAAAGAAAAGTTTTGGTATTTAGACATATTGGAAACAAATCTAAAACCGACAAATCTAACCATAAAATCGAGCGTATATGAGAGAAACTTAACACTTGAATCATATATTAAAAATCAACTCGCGTCTGCACCAAATCAAACACCGCTTTCCCTAGAATCCATAAAATTCTGGGACACATATAACAATAACCCTATAGGTAAAATAGAAACCTCACTGGCAGAACTATATGTAAATTCCCATAAAAAAATCTCATCAAATAACCATAAGAATAACACAAAAGACAATTTTGAAATAGACGAAATAAGTAATAGGTATCTTAAGATAGCCTATATACAAAAAGAAATCAACTATTCCCAAGTTAGCGATATAAATCAACTGCGAAAGTATCTAACGGTCTTAAATACACTCACGGACACGAATGATGAGCTACGCGTTTATTCCACGCAACTACAAGCGCATATATTATATATGCTTCACAGAACTAGAGAGTCTTTAGAAACATTAAGTTATTCGGCAAATCTACTCAATAACTTGAAAAACGAAACCGACTACTACAAGATATTAAAAATAAATGAATCAAAAAGTTACATAAAAATATATTCATCAGAAAAAGAAGGGAAACTTCTAAAAAAGCACCTACACAATATAGATAACCTACTGAAATGACAAGAAGAGCCTACAGGGTTTTATGAAAAATAATTATCTTTCTATCACTAAAAGTGTAACAGGCAATACGGTATCGTCAAATTTACTTGGCGTAGTAACAATCAAATTAACCCTTGAGTTTTCATGCTGTTTTGCAACTCTAAACCCCTTATCTTCATACTCTACAGGCAACACAACAGTTATCATTGCATCATCTTTTATCTGTATACCATTAAGCACATCATAAAAAGTTTGAGTTCTATCTTTCGTTAAATTTAAATCAATATCAATTCGTCTCTCTCTCAAATTGTCAATATCAGTACTATTCGTCGAATCTTCTTTATTCACGACTGTAAATGTTTTCTGCGCACCAAGTACACTACTCTGTGGTTTGTCGTACTCGATAAATCCAGATGCCAAATATGGCAATGTAAACAAGCCAAACAACATTAGAACCAATACTGAATTTTTTATCAAACTTTTATTTTTCATGATACTATATCCTTTTTGAGTTGATCTATTGTAACTACATTAACTACTTGATTATCAGTATTTTTCTTTGGGGAAACCTCTCGTTCAACGTCAACGACTAACAAAACTGTAGCCACAACCGATGCAATTAAAGAAAACCAAAAAACAGACCAATATGATAACGCATAAAAAGATTGAACACCAAACATAATTGTTAATAACCATGCATAAGATAGCCAAATAAATGCCTGCGAAAAAATCGTCTCAGAATTATGAATTAAACCTTGCATATTAGAATTGTATAATTTTGCAGATAATGACGGTGTAACATGTGTATCATGAAAAACATGCGCCTTTACAACAACCCAAATCAATCCTCCCAAAACAGAAGCTAGCATAAAATAAGAAGAATATGAATTAATCGCGATAAAATTCTCAAAATTTTCGAACGACAATCTAACACCATCGACGGCATAATCAGCTTGAAAATAATGTGTTAAAAAGACAATCCCTATAATTTTGGCAGCAACTATCAAAACTGCTGGAAATATTGCGTAATCAATGAGTTTTATTAATGTTTTAGAAAACATAGGCAGAATTCCTTATATAACAAAATTGCTTATATAATAATTATAGTACAAAAGTAATAAACATCAAACTATTTTTCAAATTACTGGCAATGCGGTTAAGTTCCAGCATCTTTGTTGGTTTCGTCATGAGCACCATTAGGATTTTCGTTATTCTTGTTATCGCCAGCATTTTCTGTGTCTTCAGTATCACTGTCTTGTGCACCTTTTGCCTCTATTTTTTCGGTATATTGACTGCTTCCACTTATCCATCCTTCTTTACCGGGCTCGTATTCTATTTTATACCACCCATTCGATTCCTCCAAAATGTCAAATGTTTCACCTACTTTTACTTGTGCAACTTCAGAATTGCTTCTGCCTGCACCTGATCTAACTCTCAAAAAACCTAAGCTATTTGGTTTAATCTTAACTTGATCTTTCACACTAACGCCCTCTTTTTCACTATTAGTAATGTCAACTTCTTTGCCTAATATCTGAGCAACAACTTTATTCGCATCGTCAGACAGACCTTCTTCGTGACTTGACCCCAAGTATGCAACTAATGTACCGTCTTCTAATTTAACATCTGTAGCATTAATTTCGTTTCCCGTATCATTATATATTTTACCATTGTCATCAATAAAATAGTCAAACTTACTTACATTTGCTGTATTTCCCAATGTCTGCGAACCTCGTGTAGACAACCAATAATTAATCGCTTTAGCCCAATCTTGCTTATTAGTATAACCAGCATTGTCATAGTTGGTAAAACTGTAAAAAGAAACTCCCTCTGGTAAACCTTCGAGTTCCCCATTAACAGGTCTAATTGGTTCTAAAAATAAATCTACACTCACAGTTACCTCATAACCAGCTCTAGCTTTTAATGTCGTTTGCAAAGACTCGTATCCATCTTTTTTATACTCAACATTGTATGTTTCGTCATCTTTATGGTTCAGTAAAGATTTAGTAGAAACTTTCACGGGTGCTTTCCCAACCTCTACACCGTCAATTACAATACTAACATCATCTAAATTAGGGGAAACAAAAGAAAGAAGTGCATCATCTCTACCTGTCTTCGTTAACCACGTATTTGACCCAGACCTAAAAACATCGCTAATACCTAAATCTCTGATCACAACAACCATTGTATTAGCTGATGGATTAATCGTTGTCTTATATGAGTTCAGATCACCGTTCATTTCTACTTCAACATTCGTAGTCTTAACATCTGCATAGTTAACAGGCGTTTGTCCCCTATCCTCGCCATTAATCTTAACAGATGCCTTGCCATATAATGAATCAACTTTTACAGCCACTTTGCCCATTTTCCCCTTATTAGAAAAATTAAATATTAAAGCACCAGTGGCAACAAGTATTGCGATTATAAGAATAATGATTGTAAATTTATATAAATCAGGTTTTTTCATATATAATTAGAAACTAACATTTTATACAATTGTATACAAGATTGTACATAAATTTTATGTGGAACTCAACGCTCGTATTGCGTCTTACGACTTTAAATATTAAAGAACATTTGTTTTCTTACGTCAAAAGACATAGCAACTAAACGTGCTCACAATGTAGACTTTTCAAATCTTCTAATATACAATAAGCTCAAGATTGGCACATTAATTATGGTGAGGTAGCCAAGGTGGTCACGGCACCGGTCTGAAAAACCGGCTATGTGAGTTCGACTCTCACCCTCACCACCACATGAGATTAGCGAGCGAGAAATCATTGATATTAAATTATACTTAATCGTAATCTCATACCTGTTCCTACGCTTAAACTTTAGGCGTAGAGTCAATAATATTCACAAGGGGGTGAACATTACAAATGCCAGCACAACCAACTTTATACGCAGATCCTTATGCAAATTCTTACGCAGCTGATGCCGCAACAACTGCTGCAACAGGCGCATTCTTCGGAATATACATGCTTTTTTGGCTTGCAATCGCAGTATTAATGCTAATTGCTCAAATAAAGGTATTTTCGAAAGCAGGAAGAAAATGGTGGGAAGCTTTAATTCCCTTTTACAACATATATGTATTATTAGAAATAGTACAAAGACCCGGATGGTGGTTAATATTATTTTTTGTTCCATTCGTAAACTTCGTGGTAATGATAATCTTATTAAACGATCTATCAAAAGCTTTCGGTCACGGTGTCGGTTTCACCTTAGGTTTATTATTTTTAGGCCCAATATTTTGGTTAATATTAGGTTTCAATAAAGACAAGTATGTTTTAGCTAAAGCTTCAACATCACAAAAACCGGTAGCAGAAACGGATGTTAAGCAAGAAACTGTACAAAAGGCAGAATAAATAATTCTACCGAAACATTTGTATGCGACAGTCGCGGGCTTATGCCCGCGACTTTTTGTTAGAAAAGTCACAAACTAAAATTTTGTAATTTTTATCGCTAATTATTATATTAATCCGAACATAAAACCCGCGACTTTAGTCGCGTGGGTGAAGTTTAGTCAATCGCATAATGTAATTATGCGACTATTTTCTAATGTAAGCCACGTACTTTAGTGTGTGGCAGTTCACTGAGCAATTCCACTCACACGCTAAAGTGCGTAATTTTAAGTTTGGGGGAATTAAAGTACTCTAGACCCTAAACAATTAGCACACAGATAGATTTGCACAAACTCTAGTAGACCTAAAACATGTCTCACAGAATCAGTAGTTAAAATATTTAAAACAATTAAATTTTATGGTAAGTTTTCATTAATAATGATAAAAAAAGAATGTCAAACTTGTCACAATCAATTCACAATCATAGATCAAGAAATTGATTTTCTAAAAAAGCTTGACTTTCCCCTACCGACTGACTGCCCTAAATGTAGAAAGGAAAAAAGAGAAAAGTTAGTAGATAAACCATTTTATGAGGAAGTCAAATGTGATAACTGCAAAAAAGAAATTTTAATTTGGCATAAAGTAGAACCAAACAAACAAATCTTTTGTAGAGAGTGCTTTAGAAAACTAAAACACGAGGGCAAACTTGATCGACCACAACCAGGATACAAAGAAGGAATTCCATTTTTTGAACAACTTAAAGAGCTTCACAAACAAACACCAATAGTCGGAACAGATATCTACCAAGATGATGAAGTTAACCAAAAAACATTAAGATCACATGAATGTTCATATACTACAAACACAATTGATTCATTTGATTTATCTAAATGTGTTAACACCGTAAATTCACAACATCTAATCAATGCTAATAATTGTGTTGATTGTACAAACTCGATGGCTACTGAAAACTCAGTCGGCTTAGTTTCCTCATACAGATGCAATAATTGCTCATATTTAAATTCTTGTTTTGTTTGCGACAATTGCCATTACTGCGATAATTGTGAAGACTGCCAAAATTGTTTCGCATGCTCTGGGTTGCGAAATAAAAAATATTATGTTTTTAACAAAAAATATTCGGAAAAAGAGTATAAAGCAAAAGTAAAAGAACTTTCACGACTTCCACATAATGAATTAATTGAAACAATAAAAAATTTTAAAAATACCTTACCCCTACCAGAATCTAGAAGACATCAAAACATAAACGATTGCAAATACACCAACGAAGTATTTAATTGTAATGGTTGTTTTTATGCATTTGAATCTAGAAACGTAAATAATAGTGGCTATTTATGGCATTCAGAAGCTATAAAGAACTCTTGGGATATTACAACAATGGCCAGAAGAGTTAATGATTCATATAGCTGTTCAGACATGAGTTATGTAGAAAATTGTTACTTTTCATCAAGACTATTTGATTCGTCTAATTGTTATTTCTCACATGATCTATATAAGTGTTATAACTGCTTCGGGTGTGTAGGTAATTCAAATGCAAAATACAACATATTAAATAAAGAATATTCACAAGAAGATTATAATAAAATTGTAGCTCAAATTAGAGACGAAATCGGTTTACATTATAGTGAAGAGTAACACTTAATTAAATAATATTATGTCAGAAACAAAAATTTGTATAAAATGTTCAAGACAATTTGAGATATCAGATCTAGAAAAAGATATTCGCAAGAAAGCAAATGCCCCATTACCCGATAAATGCCACTTTTGCAGACTAAAAACACGTTATAATAAACTACCAATGTATGGTTTTAGAAAAGTAAAATGCCATTACTGTGGTGCAGAAATTGTAACATCTGTACCAGATACAGAAGGTCGCCCAATTGCTTGTAATAAGTGTTATAGAGAAAAGTTTCTTACCGAAATTAACTAGAAGACACTAAGTCCATTTTTAACTTCTGTCTACAAAGGCGATTCAAAAGAATTCGTTTCATCTTCTTCATACAGTTTAACGTTATTTTTTATCACTTCGTCAACAACTTGATATATTTTATAATATTTTGTGTAGCTGTTACTTTTTATCTTGTGCACATAATCTATCTCCGGGTATGTAACAGTCAAGGTTTTACCCAAAAACGGCTTGCTAATCTTGCCATCAACACTAATCTTTGCCCAAAACTTTCTAATGTCTAGATACGTAAAATCTTCTGGCAACAAATATGGTTTGAATTCCTCATATAAAATATTTGCATCACTTTGACCTAACCTGAAACTAAAGATAGAGCCGACATTTCCTAATATAGATTTCATAATATTTGGTTCAATTTGCCCTAAATACTGATGCGCAACAGTTAGTGCCAGTTTATATTTTCTTGCCTCAGAAAAAATATTCACAAAACTTTCTGTGCTAAACTTTTGAAATTCATCTACAAATAAGTTTGCCTGATGTCTTTCTTCGGTGGGCGCGTAAGTTTGTGAAAACATTTCTTGCAAAATTCTAGATATCATCATTGACCCTAAAAACGCGCTATTCCACTCACCCAACGCGCCCACCGACAAATTCACAAGTAAAATCTTTTTCTCTTTTAACACATCTCTAATGTAAAACGAACTTTTAGTCATACTAACAATTCTTCTAACTGTCGCATTAGAAAGCATTTGATTTACCTTACTAATTAGTGGCGAAACAGCTTCCCTACCATACTTATCAGAAAATGATAAGAATTCCACCGACCAAAAAGTCTTAACCACATCATCACCTATTTTCTCTATCAAATCGTTGCGAAAAGTATTATCACTTAGTAATTTAGGAATTCTATCAATAGTTGCACCATTAGAATATTGAAGCGCCAAAACAACCTGCTTTAACAAAAACTCAAGCTTTGGGTTCCAATCAACACCAAAAAATTTCTTAAAACTTTCAACAACACCGTCAACATACAACTCTTCACTTCTGCTCACCCTTTCTAACGGATTAAAAGACAAAATAAAATCATGACTAGTAAAATCAGCATAAATCACATCGTCTTTTCTTTCTTTAGGAATTAATCTAAGCATATCTTTAGCAGTATCACCGTGTGGGTCAAGAAAAATAACACCCTCACCTTTATAAATATCATTCAACATCAAAAGTTCCATAAGTTTAGTCTTACCACTACCCGTTTTACCAACAATATACACATGTTGATTTCTATCTTTTGGTGGAATTCCAACAAAATCAACCCCCAACCTACTAACATCATCAGCACCAACCGGTGCATCAATATCATAAAAGATACCTCCAGGGGAAACCCCAACACCAACAATAGAAGTATCTTTACGTTTAGAAGCATCAGCAACACTTTTTGAAACAGGCAAAACTTTTTCGTTCTTTGTAATTAACTTTCTAGACATATTTATACTCGCAGGAAAATGCAAAACAGTTGAAATTTCGTCAACAGACAGCAAATCATTCAATTTTATCTTAGAATATTCACCCGGTTCTATTTTTGAAAACTTAAAAGAATTTCCATTTTTAAGAGAAAATCTATCAAAATAAAGTTTGAAGTCAGAAACATCTAGAATATCTTTATCATTAGAAATAAGCCGAATTTCCACATCATACAAGCTACCCTCAAACTTATTTTTAGTAAGTTTAACAATCTCACGATTACCTCGTAACACAGATGCCGCACCAGTAGAAAAACTCACCTTCTCTGTAATACCCTTACTGTGCTTTTTCACCCAAACCTCAAGCGAAATAAACAAATCATTACCTTTAAAATTTTGAAAAATCTCAACCAAGTGATCAACATAATCAATATCTAAATTATCAAATGTTTTATAGGGAACTAAACCATCTTTACTCTGCACAACCCTTTTAATAAACAAGTCCCCCACCCTTGGATACTCATTGGTAACCGACACCCCCATATCAGGAAACAAAGATTTAATTACATTACTAACACTATCTGCATTCTCATCGGGAACACCCAGAACAAAATAAAGATAATTATCAACTCTCGTTAAACCAATTAAAAACGCACTCTTATCACAAAGTTTTGCGGTACTATTTATAAAGTCAGAAAATTTAGTTAAATCATGAACATCTTCAGTTGAAGGTTTTAAATAATAGTATTTGTGCATTTAGATAGGCAAAACAAAGGTTTAAATTTCACTTTTGTATAAAACCTAGCGCATCTTAGAAGCACCGTTCAACACTTCAGAGGGCTCTTCAGAAAGCCTAAGACTAATTATATTCGCATCACCATAATGTAATCCTCTAATGCTTGGATGTGGTCCTCCTTGATCAACAAGCGTTCTATTCTCTACCCAAGCCTTCAATGAATAAGGGGTTTCAGGATTATCTTCTTTTAAACACTCAATACCTGTAATATCTACTCTATTTTTGGCAACAGGCTGAACCAACGTAACAGTTATACGCTCCTCACGGCCAAAAGCCTTACCGACAATTTGTATCACGTCATCTTCACCATTTACACACCTCATATCTAATTGATCAGGAGTTGCCGTAACAATATTAAATTCACCGAAATAACTATCACGGTATTGTCGGTATAATCTTCCTAATTTATCAACTTTCGGATTCATTTTGAGACTTTTAATATCGCGGCGGCTTCGAAAAACCTCCTGCCAGATCTCAAATACAAGAGAAAGGTCACCTAAGTTCTCCTTCCACACATCAGGAATAGACTCGTATCTGGGTGTCGTTGGGTCAGTAATTGTTGAATTCATGCCTACATTATACGCAACACACCTTGTTTGTCAACACTATAACACATTCAACCCCTTTTGCTAATTCCTAACATATCTAGCCAAACCACCCAGAAAACCAGTATCACACTGCCTTAAATTTTTCAACGAATCCGTACCATCTTTCACACCTATAGCAATCTTATTCTTACAATAATCAACAGCACCACAATCGACCAACATATTCTTAACAATTTCATGATCTTCGTCAGTAACACCTTTTTTCTTTAAAATCTCAACTAGAACTTCCCTATCTTTTGAATTCAAATGAGTTAAACCATATTGCATCAACAACGTCATCTTACCCTCCTCCAAATCATCTTTATTTGATTTCCCCGTATCATTAGGGTTACCAAACATACCTAATAAATCGTCGCGAATTTGAAAAGCAACACCAACGCCTTTAGCGTATTCAGACAACACATCCAAAACATCATCACCCGCGCCAGCCAAAATTGCCCCACAATGTAATGGATTTTCAAAAGAATAAACCGCAGTTTTCATATACATCATGTTTCCAATATCATCTTCAGAAACGTTAAAGTTTTGGGAATTCAATACATCTAATCCTTCACCACCACTTGTTATAAACATTCTCTCGGTTATATTCTCAAAAAGCTTTATCTTTACAGCATCATCAACGTCTAATCCCGCCAACAAATTGTACGCAAAATCACCACCCATAAGACCTGCAACAACACCTATAGAATTAGTAAAATGTTCGATATCCGTCACTTCTAAACCATACTTTTCAATAAAATCACCAGCTAACTTATGTGCAGTCGGTTCACCCCTTCTTAAATCAGACTTATCAAACACATCGTCAATTACAAGCCAATGAGCGTGCAACAATTCTATAATTGCACCTACCTTAAATGCCAAATTTTTATCCTTGCCACCTAACATTTCATATGAAAAATAAACCAAAACAGGCCTAATTCTTTTCCCCTTTCGTAAAGCAACAGAAGAAAACAAATCAAAAATATCTTTTACCTTATTAGAATATGGGGAATTCAACCGTTTAACTTCCTCCATAAAATACTCTTCAAAAAATGGGTCAAATTCTGAAATAAAATTGTTTAGTTCTTTTTTAAAATCACTATCAGTAGACATATCATTCAAAGTTTAACAGATTAACAAATAAAGTGTATTAGAAATAAGCAAATTTTTATGCTCATCTCGCACTGAACAAAATCTACATTTAGCAATTAAGCATATTCATTGTATAATTTATGCATGGCATTAGATGCTAAAACACCATTAACAAATAGCGCATGGACACCTAATTCTCTAACACCCATACCTGAAATGCCCAATATTGATGGAGTTAATACAATTAATCCAATTAATCCGATACCAAAAACAACCTTTATTAATGATGAACAATCGCACCAGGCCGAGGTATTTGCCGAAGAACTTAAAACTTTATTGAAAAACGCGGCTTTGGTAACAGAAGATGGTTCTTTGGTAATTGGAATGACAGCAGGTGCTTTTCCTAAACCTGGTGAACTTATTGAAAAACTACTATCTGCATTAGGTAAAAACACGTCAGGCGAGCCTACAATAACAATTCTCGGTGAAGCTGAATCCACAATATCAATCACTCCATTAAGCTTGAACAAAGAAACCATCGTTGAATTACTAGAACATCATCTGGGTTTAAATTCTAGTAGACTATTACAACTTTCGGAAGAAGAACTTATCACATTTTTAGAAATAGCATTACAAGAAATGTCAGAAAGAGAAGAAATAATATTTGCCGTAGCCAAACAAATCATAAGTGGAAAATTAATCAATACGGATTCTATAAATTTACTTGGGCAAGAAGAAATCGAGGTTCAGGTCGGCCTAGAATGCACTGTTGAGGCTGTTATGAATTTACAAAAAGCAGCACAAAACACTAATGCCGTGAACGTAACTTCATTCTCAAAAGAGGACGTCCAATCAGTACTACCGCGAGGTGGTCACGGAAGACATTTTGGAGATTTGCCTGCATTTTTAAGAAATCACGGTTATAATATAAATCAGGCATTCAAATGGGAAGAAGTTATAGATTCTTTGATAGATGAAACTGGCGTTCTTTACACCCAAATAAACGGAAACCATGCTGTAGTTGTATGTGGAATAAAAATAGAAAATAACAAAGCATATTTTCTTGTAGCGAATTCCATGAACCCTGAAATACGAGCTATAGAAATAAACCATTTTCTGCAAATCATGTCAGCACCGAGAATCGTCAATAATCCGCATGTTCCACAAAATTATAGAAGCTCTGCATTTCTAGCAACATGGACAAGAAAAGAAGTTTTAGATCAAATAAGAGTAATGTGATGCGCCATTTTTAATGCTAACAAATTATTATAATAATCAACCAACCACCGTTTGAACAAAACAAAAGCTTAATAAATAATCAATATTAGAATATAATCAAAAATGTAACGCATACTACCCTACGGCCCGATAGCCAAGTGGGAAGGCAGGAGTCTGCAAAACTCTTATTCGCGGGTTCGATTCCCGCTCGGGCCTCCAAATTTTCGTCTAGAATTCATAAACTCACACATTCATTTCAAGTCCCCCTTCAAACCAGCCTGCTTTATCACTCAAACCCAAACATTGACAATTATCTAACCTATTGTTAATATTTAACCGATATTTAAGTACATATAATTTCAAAATCAGATGAAAATCGAACCATTATCAGACAGAGTAGTTTTAAAACTGCTAAATCCAAAAGACAAAACTAAAGCTGGCATAATTTTGCCCGAAGAAGCGCAAGAAGAATCGCACATGGCTACTGTGATAGCTGTCGGTAATGGCAAGTTTACAGAAACCGGCCAGCTTATCAAACCAAGTGTCGAAGTTGGGCAAACAGTTTTAATTAGTGGTAAATGGGCCGGAAATAATGTAACATTAGACGGCGTAGAATATAAAATAGTTAATGATTCTGATATATTAGCAGTAATTAAAGATTAATTTTACGGGGAATTCAATAGTCAAACATAATTTAATGGTGATTTTTCAAAAAAAAACACCAGTGTAAAAATAACTATGAAATTCTCCCTAAAAATAAAAAAGTGTAATTAGTATAGTTTGAGTCAAAAGTTAAAGAAGTGTCAGATGTGTTTTTCTGATAACTTCTACAATTTAATTAAATATGGCAGCAAAAAAAGTCATTTACGACCAAGATGCAAGAAATAAACTAAAACAAGGTGTAGACGCACTTGCAAATGCAGTAGGCGCAACAATGGGTCCACTAGGCCGAAACGTAGGCATAGAAAAATCATGGGGCGCCCCAACAATAACTCATGATGGTGTTACCGTCGCAAAAGAAGTTGAATTAAAAGATAAATTTGAAAACATGGGCGCCAAGTTAGTACTAGAAGCCGCAACAAAAACAAATGACGTCGCAGGTGATGGTACAACTTCTGCAACGGTTCTAGCTCAAGCATTAGTAGACACCGGTTTAAGAAACGTAGCAGCTGGTGCAAACCCGATGTTTATAAGACGTGGTTTAGAAAGCGCTGTAAAAGAAGTGGTAAACGAGTTAAAAACGATGGCAAAAGACATAAAAACTAAAGAGCAACAAGCACAAGTAGCAACAAATTCAGCTCAAGATGTGGAAATCGGAAACATTATTGCCGAAGCGATAGAAAAAGTTGGACCAGACGGTGTAATAACAGTAGAAGAAGGTAGAAGTTTAGACTTAGAACTAGAAACAAAAGAAGGTATGAATTTTGACCAAGGGTATCTATCACCCTACTTTGTTACAGACCCAGAAAAAATGGTAGCTGAAATAGAAGATGCTTACATATTGATAACGGATAAAAAAATAAGTAACATTCAAGACATAGTTCCTATGCTAGAGAACTTGGTAAAGATAACACAAAACCTAGTAATCATCGCTGAAGACATAGAATCTCAAGCATTAGCAACATTAGTTGTCAATAAACTAAGAGGATCACTTAAAGTTTTGGCAATAAAAGCACCAGGATTTGGCGACAGAAGAAAAGCTATGTTAGAAGACATTGCAATTGTAACTGGTGGATCAGTAATCAGCGAAGACACTGGTAGAAAATTGGATTCTGTTTCTATCGAAGATTTGGGCCGAGCAGACAAAGTAATAACAACAAAAGACGATACAACAATAGTCGGAGGAAAAGGCTCAAAAGCAAATATAGAAGCACGTGTAACACAAATTAAAAGAGAAATAGATGAATCTACAAGTGATTACGACAAAGAAAAATTACAAGAAAGACTAGCAAAACTAATTGGAGGTGTAGCAATAATAAGAGTTGGTGCTGCAACTGAAGCTGAAATGAAAGAAAAGAAATACAGAGTAGAAGACGCAGTTAATGCAACACAAGCCGCAGTTGCAGAAGGTATAGTTCCCGGTGGTGGAATCGCTTACCTTAAAGCACGAAAAGTATTAGAGAAAACAAAGCTAGAAAGTGATGAAAAAGTAGGTGCGACAATATTGTTTGAGGCACTAGAAAAGCCTTTTAGAACAATTCTTACAAACGCTGGCCTAGAACCAGGAAAATACATAAAAGAAATAGAAGAAAACTTAGACAAAAACCTTGGATTAAATGTACTAGACGGCAAGTTGTATGATATGGTAGAAGCTGGTGTTATTGACCCTGTAAGAGTTACAAGAACAGCAGTAGAAAACGCAGTTAGTGTAACAATAAGCATTTTAACAACAGATGCTTTAATAGCAGAAGAACCAGAAGATAAACCCGAGCCACCAATGCCACAAGCACCAGGTGGAATGCCAGGCATGATGTAAGATTTATAGATTAATCTAATCGCGCACAGTTGCTTACCTATTTAATGAGCGATTTGTGAAGCTCCCGATTTCAATCGGGAGCTTCCTATGCCTGCGTTGCATAAAATCTAACGCTTGCCTATCTACCTCCACACATCTGAAGAATTGGAAATTTTAACAGCATAGTAAAATACCGACAGCCTACGCAGTCGGCATTTTGCATTTAGCTCGCTAAAGCGAGTTCGGCTACGCCGAAACAACTTCATCTGATTGCGTAAGCAATCAGCAGTTATGAAAAGTAAAACAAACCGCCCCTTTTCGCCTTCAACTCCCTATTCAGCGAACAACATGAATACCCAATTTCAAATCCGTTAACACAGGCTAACCCAATTGCACATGTACAAACGCAACACAAATTTACACATTAGTCTTGCAATCAAGATTAGTCAATTCCGCTTTATTACTAATCTACTTTCTGATAAACTAAAGATATGAAAAAACCTGCCATATTCAATAAAAACAAGAACAAGGAAACAATAAATACAGAACAAGAACATGAACAAACAGGCATAACAGATAATTCTAGAAATACTATGAAACCATCTTCTACACAGCAACAACCACAGCAAAGCACGACTGAGCGAACAGAATCGGCAACTGATACACAAGAAACAAACATGTCAAAAAAACAAAACGCTACAAAGCACGTAGATAGCAAATCCAACAATGCTGAATTCGCAAAAAAAGGTTCTTTACTCGGTGCTAGAGAGTTAAAAAAGATAGGCATTGGTTGTTTCGGAATACTAGCCTTCTTCATAACCCTACTTGTAATATTCTCCGTGTACAAATCAGTAACACGAAATGATATCCCTGTACAAACAGAAAAACATCTAGTCTGCCAAAACGATTCATGCATAGAAATTCCAGGTGCTGGCACAAACGAATGCGAAACAAATAAAGATTGCAAAAAGGAAAATGTGGAAATTGTCCCGTCATACGCCTACATCAAAGATAAAACAGAAATATACACCGCAACAGTAGATGGCAAAGAAAAGAAAAAAGTGTTATCTATTAACGATCAAAACCAAGAATTTACAACACTAACATGGAAAGATAAAGATCAAATCACATATGCGAAATGTGAAATTAATCATAGCAAAGACTGTTCTATAGAAACTCTAAATTTAAAGAACAGATCTATAACACCGGAAATTATACAATCTTTATCTGATAAAATCAGAAAAATAAAATTTAACAACAATAAAAAGTATTTTGCGTACATTGGACAAGATTCCACAGAGAAAAATATAAACTTAACATTCTACATAAAAACTGGCACCGTAAAAACGCCATTAAAAACAATCAGCTCCAACCCCGATCCTACTAATATACAAACACGTATTTTGTTCACCAACGACAATAATTATATAGTTTTCTCGGCAATAGAAGTAACACATGATGAGAAGGATAAGAATAAGATATACAAAGTTCCACAAATATACATATATCAAATAAATGGCATCCTATTCGATAGGATAGAAAACGCTACCGACCCATTCATCGTGAATAAAGATACTATTGGTTTTTCTAAAAACAACCAATTAATGTACAAAAAGATAGGCAACAAATTAGAAACTTCTGTAACACCGTTTAAACAAAGTTATAATCCAGTAATATCATTTGACAAAAGAAATATAGCATATTGGAAAAACGAAGGCGGTTTTAGCGACGTTTTACTAGGAATTTATAATATTGATATGGGAATTCATAGAAACATATTAAGAGGGGTAATTATACCTACGTGGGTAACAAACAACTCCTTAGTAGGCATAAAAGCAGATGGCTGTATAGGTCAAGCATGCCTATTATATGAATTTCAAACAACAAGTTTAGTTCTAGTTAATATAGAAAACGGCGATGTAACAATAGTCGATCAAGGAAAATCAATTTCAAATATTGATTTTTTGCAACCAAATTAGTATGCCTATACAAGAATCTGCATCAAATATGGCAAATGCGGGGCGTAAGCACCCTGTTCCTCAAAATGTGATGGACGTCGAATTCAAAGTCGTGGGCGATCTTACCGTAAGACAGGTAATGTACTTATTCGTTGGCGCTTTTTTGATGTATGTCTTTTACAGAATGGGGTTACCATTCTTTTGGAAATGGCTATTTGTAATAGGAATCGGGGCGCTCTCCGTAGCAGTTGCTTTTATCCCAGTACAAGAACGCGGATTAGATAAGTGGCTAGTAAGCTTTGTCACAGCATTAAGAAATCCGACACAAAGAGTTTGGAAAAAATCACACAACCCACCTGCATATTTTTTATCCGATTACGCTAAAATAATTAAAAACGAAATAATAACACTAACACCAGCCAAAAGTAGAAGTAAGTTAGATGAATATCTAGGCACTCAACAACAACAGACAACATACGATAACGAAACAAAAGAAAAACTTGAGCAAATACAATTACTCTACGCTCAGACCTCAACTATAGCTAAAAAATTACCAACTAAGCAACAACCAACACTAGCAGACGTTCATAAAGATGAACTAGAATCAAAATCAGAAATGACAAATACAACTAGAAACATAAACCGACCAATAAAAAACATTTCCGCAACGCTAGACAAAGGCATACAGATAAAAGTGAAATCAAAAATGCCTGACACCATAACACTTACAGAAATACAAAACATTAAAAAACAAGAAAAAGACATAAGCAAACAAATAGACAGCCTATTAAAAACAACCAAAAAAGCGCAAAAACAATTTAAGACAACTAAGCTGTCAACAGAACATAAACAAAACAGATTACAATTCTTTAATACAAAATACACAGAAATAAAAAACGCAAAACAATCTTTAGAAGGACAAATTCAACAAAAACAAGACGCGATAAAAGACAACAGTACAGTATCTAACGATGTACTGAAACAGATCAAATCTCTACAAAGTGAAAATGCCACACTGGAGATGCAGTTAAAGGAACTTCAAAAAGAAATAAACTCTCTAGTGTCAATAAAATCAGCACCAACCGAGAAGTTAAAACTAAACATTAACAACAATCAAATATCAAATACCAAAAACAACCTGTCTCCTACAAAGAAAAAAGCCACAAACAAGCTAAATGTACATATACCCAAACTAAACTTTGAAATTCCTAAAACCCAAGAAGCCACAACTGTTACGAAACAGAGTACAACGGCACAATCTTCACAACCAAGTACATCAACAAATTCCGACAACTTGTCAAATATGAACGAAGATAAAAAGAAGCAGGCAGATAAAGCATTAGCAAATATATTAAACAACAAATATAGAACAGCAAATATACTAAAAGCAGAAAAAACCAAAAGCCAAAAACCCAAAACTCAAAAAGATACAGCACCTTCAGAAGACACGAACATAATCCATGGCGTTGTAAAAGATGCATCTGGAAAATTATTAGAAAACGCGGTAGTTTTAATAAAAAATAATAAAGGAGACATAGAAAGAGCTTTAAAAACTAACAAGCTTGGACACTTTAAAACGCAAACTAAATTAGACAATGGAAAATATACAATTGAAGTTGTAAAAGAAAAGTTAAAGTTTGATATAATAGCAATAGACATTAACGATAATGTATTGCCTTCAGTAACTTTAATTGCAAAAGACTAATATGGCAAAAATAAAAGCAACAACACAAGAACATTTAGATATTGCTGACATAAAAAATAATGTAGTAATTTTGAAAAATGGTGGTGCGGTTATGATATTGCAGGCAAGTGCTATAAATTTTGATCTACTATCTTTACCAGAACAAGATGCAGCCATAGCCGCTTACAGTTCACTATTAAATTCACTATCTTTTCCAATTCAAGTAACAATTCGTTCAAGTAGAATGGATATATCGGATTACATTGAAAAAGTAAAAGAATTAGAAAGTAGACAATTTAATAGAAAGATAAAGGATCAATTAAAAGCATATAGACACTTTATTCAAGACGAACTTGTTACTAAAGAAGATGTACTGGCAAAAGAGTTTTATGTAACAATTCCATATAATACATTCATAATGACAACAACAAGTACTTTCGGGTTTGTTGAAGAATTATTTGGATTTAGTACAAGAAAAAGAACAAAAATAAACGTAGATAAAGTACTCCAAGAAGCTTTGTCCGATTTAGAACCTAAGAGAAATTTTTTAATAAAAGAATTTTCAAGAATTGGTGTAAAAACCAAACTACTAGGTACTAATGAGTTAATCAAATTGTTTTATAATATTTACAATGCAGAAACTTCTGGAAGTCAGAAATTACGTGGTAACACTACTGACTACACTTCTGCTTTAGTTGAACCAAAAATCTCGTAGAGGTAAAAATGAAATTATTCAATAAAAAGAAAAAAAACAATAACACAAAAAAGACCGAAACAACTGTAAAAGAAAAAAATAATAAACAAAACACAAAACAATTTAATAAAGCTTTAGCGCAGGAAAAGAAAAACAGAAAAAAACAAAAACAATTGTTAACAGAACAAGAATCAGGCGAAACTAAAATCGCAAAGGGAATCATGGGAATTCAAGACATCATA
>JALWZX010000012.1 GCA_027002375.1 candidate division WWE3 bacterium
ATAATATTTATGTGTTACTTTTGAAAGAGTTGGGGAGACGACCACTTTAGATTGTTTCTAAAGTACCCTAGACCCATGAATATTATGGATACGAATTGCGAAATATCGAAAAAAAACGTTTCAGATTCTACAAATTATGTTTCTAAATCAATATTACAAGTAAAACGATTGTTTACATTTATTATATTGATGTTTGCTCCAGTTATATCTGCTGATTTTTTTCTAAATGGTTTTTTTATTAAAGGTTGGTTATCTTTATTTTTATTCGTAATAGTATTGGGAATCTTAAACGCATATATTTGGCCTCTCGTTTCTAAACTTGCTTTTTCATTCATACTTTTTACGCTAGGCTTTGGAACTCTAATTCTAAATGGGATCTTCATTATGGTAGCAAGTTATTTAATAGGTGGTGTAACGATTGCCACAATTTGGGAAGGAACACTTGTTGTCATTGTGATAACTATGGCTAACTTAATTCTGAATTTAATCATGTCAGCTGATGATGATTATGCATATTACAGATATGTTGTAAATAGAACTGATAGAAAAAGTAGTGGTGATAAAGCTAGAATTAAAAAACTAAAAAAGATGAAACCCGGTATTTTATTTATAGAAATTGACGGATTAGCTGAACCAATTATGAGAAAAGCTATTGAAAATGGTAAAATGCCTACTTTAAAATCATGGTTAGAGAATAAAAATTATAAATTGGTACATTGGGTTACAGAATTGGCATCACAAACAAGTGCAAGTCAAGCTGGCATATTACTTGGAAATAATAGAAATATCCCAGCATTTAGATGGGTGGATAGAAAAGATAATTATCGCGTTGTTACATCATCGAATCCGTCAGATACACCGAAAATAGAAAGCACTCTTTCTAATGGAAATGGATTGTTAGTTGATAAAGGGGCAAGTAGGGTAAATATGTATTCTGGTGATGCAGAAGATACGTTATTTACTCTTAGCAAGATAAATGAGTTTAGAAATGTATATAATGGGGTTTTAATAACATATTTTTCTCATCCATACAATTTTGCCAGAACTTTTATTTTATTTTTGTTTGAAATATTTTTAGAATATAAAAATAGAGTTATTCAAAAGACGAAAAAGATTGAGCCTAGATTGGGGCGCGAAAAGAGAGGTGGAATTTATCCATTTGTGCGTGCATCAATGACAGTTTTTATGAGAGATCTGAATACATATGCCTTAGTAAATGATATTTACAATGGAAAACATAATGCAATTTATGCAACATATGCATCATATGATGAAGTTGCTCATCATTCTGGAATAGAGGATAATGATGCATATAAGACATTGAGAAAATTAGACAAGCAATTTCGTAGGCTAGAATTAGCGATTAAAGAATCTCCTCGTAAATATAATATTGTTTTGCTATCTGATCATGGGCAGACTGGTGGTAAAACTTTTAAACAAAGGTATAATATGACGCTTGGTGATTATGTTAGAAAGGTGTTAAAAGATAAATTTATTGTCACCGGATACTTAAGTAATGATGAGGGTGTTAGCAATGTTAAGGCTATGCTATCTACTATGGTTAGAGAAGATAGTTTGGTTTATAAAAAGTTTAATCATGCACTTGATAAACTAGAGAGTAACAACATTTCTGTGGTTGGTGGAAGCGATATAAAAAAAACAAGCAGATTTTCGCAAAAATTGAAAAATAGACTAAATAGTAAAGTAATTGTTTTGGCATCGGGTAATTTGGGTTTAATATATTTTAAGGGCTTCAACCAAAGAATAACTTTAGAAACCGTTGATGAAAAAGCACCAGGTTTTGTTAAGGAGTTATCGAGCCATGAAGGTATTGGTTTTATTATGCTAAAGAATGAAAATGGTGAAGCTATAATTATAAGTGATAACAAGCGATGTAATTTAACAAGAAATGATAAAGAATGTGGGAGCGTACTGAAAGAATATGGGAAATATGCTATAGAGTCACTAAAAAGAGTTCATACATTTGATAACTGTCCCGATATTCTGGTGAACAGCTTTTACGATCCACAAAATAATGAAGGAAGTGCTTTTGAGGAATTAATCGGTTTTCATGGTGGATTAGGTGGAACACAGAATTTAGGATTTGTCATGTATCCGGCTGATGTTTACGAATTTCCTGATAAGGAGGTATATGGAGCAGAAAGCCTTTATCATATATTTAAGCAATGGGAAAACAGTACTTTAAGGTAGAATTAAGCAAAAAGTTTAGGGTCTAGGGTACTTTAGCACATAGTATGTGCTAGAATACTAAGCAATGAAGCTAAAAAACAAGTATGTAAATCGTACGCACATTTCTGAACGTAAATTTAGAGAA
>JALWZX010000013.1:0-3353 GCA_027002375.1 candidate division WWE3 bacterium
CTATATAAATATAAAATTATAAGAATAAAACATATATTCATAACTTTTTAATCAGTGTTGTTTTTAAATATCAATTTTAAATATCAATTAGTTAGGTTTTAAATAATAAGTGAAGCTCCCAATTGAAGTCAGGACCTTCCTATGTTCGCTTTGCATGCAATTTATTGATTATTCATATTTCATCATACGGAGGCTTCAAACGGCATAGTAACTTAAAAAAATGAAGCTCTTCCGACTAGGACCGGAAGTTTCCTATGTCTGCGTTACACAAAATCTAACAATTACCTATCCATATCGACCTGAAAGATAGGGTGCTTTCAGCGGCATAGCAATAATGTGCTTACAATAATCTTATTTGACAACGCGCTGTTAACTGTTATACTACTCTTCGTTCCGTTAAATCGGAATAATGAATTAAGTTATAGAAAAAGTTTTGCATTTAACAAAAACTTTTGACAATAAATCTTGCGGTAAATTACAAAAAGCGAGGCAAAGTCATTAATTTTCTATTAAAGTACCGTAAGCAGAGATACCCCAGAATTCCCATTTCTAAGCGTATTTTTTCTTCACACACTTTCATTTCATTAAAATAGTTAATTAATACAGCTCGTTTAAGAGTGAAGATAAAATTATGAATAAATATAATAAACAAAAAAATAGTTCGGGTAAATCTAGTACTGGTTTTTATGGTAATAACAACCGTAGAAGGCGTTTTCGAAGAAATGATAGAAGGTCTGGGCGTAAGCCTAATAAAAGTTTTAATCCAAGACTTGTTGTGGGTGAGTCTAAAAATGTAAATCAACCAGCTCAAAAACCATATATAGTAGTAAATAAGTTTACAGACTTTTCGTTAGAACCTGATTTAACAAATAATATATTAAACCGAAATTATGTAGAACCAACTCCTATTCAAGATAGAGCTATACCAGAAATAATGGCAGGTAGAGATGTGGTTGGTGTTGCAAATACAGGTACTGGAAAAACTGCAGCCTTTTTAATTCCCCTAATTAATAAAGTTATGATTAATGGGAATTCAAAGGTTTTGATTATTGCACCAACCCGTGAGTTAGCTTTGCAGATTGAAAAAGAATTTTTTAGTTTTACTAAGGGGCTTCATGTTTATTCTACTGCATGTATTGGTGGTGCTTCTATAAACGCACAGGTAAAAAAACTTCAAAGAAACCCGCAATTTGTTATTGGAACTCCAGGTAGGTTATTAGATTTAGCAAATCGTCGTAAAATAAATTTTGGCAGATTCGATTCTATAGTTTTGGATGAGGTAGATCATATGCTTGATATGGGGTTTATTCATGATATCAATAAAATAATTACTGAATTGCCAGAAAATAGACAATCGCTATTTTTTACGGCGACACTTGATAAAAAAGTAGAAAGTGTGATGAGTAAGTTTATTCACGATCCAGTTAAGATTACGGTAAAAACATCAGATATCAGAACAAATATACATCAAGATTTGGTGGAACTTAGAGGTCGAGAAAAAATCACAGTACTTAGTGAGATATTAGACAAAGAAGAAGTAACAAAAGTGTTGATCTTCACGCGTACCAAGCGAGGAGCAGACAAACTATATAAAGGTTTATCTAATCGTGGTTTTCACTCAACTGTTTTGCATGGCGATAAAAGACAAAGCCAAAGACGAAAGTCGTTAGATAAATTTAGAAATGGAAATGTTAATATTATGATTGCAACAGATGTAGCATCTCGTGGAATTGATGTTGATGATATTTCGCATGTGATTAACCATGATCTTCCAGAAACCTATGATGATTACATTCATCGAATTGGGCGAACGGGTAGAGTAAACAAAGAAGGAATTGCACTAACTTTTGTTGCGTAAGTGATGGTATCGGTTTGCTAATATCGTGGATATTTAATTGCATCAGATAAGCTTGCAACATATTTTTCAGGGTTAAAATCTATATTAAATATGTGTTTTAATAATATTTTAGCTATGTATGCATTGCCAAGGACATTTGGGTGATAAAGATCTATGTTTCCGCCTTTTTCATCTGTAAGAAATTGTTCTTCTGGCAGGGTTATTTCATAGGTATAAAACTTTTCAACTGGTAAACTTTTGAATTCCTCAAATAAATTTATAAAATTAACGCCATCAATTGGGAAAATTTTTTTTAATTCATCAACATATAATGAATATTGTTCATTATGTTTTTGATTGCCAGTATAAATACTCGTTGCGTAGTATATGTTTTTAATCTTGTTTTTGAGCTGATCAATGATTTTTTTGTGATTGCTCGCATGTTTTTTGAGGGAAATCTTACCGACATCATTATCACCAGTGATCGAAATTATCATATTCGGGTTGTATGAGAAAACATCTTTGTCTAGTCTTTCAAGAAAATCTTCAGTTGTTGCACCATTTAGGCCTGCATTAATGAAGTTTAAGTTCCACCATGAATAGTTCCATTGACCTGTGCCTTTAGGTGTTGGTTCGAAGTCTTCAAGTTCCATTTTAACAACATATTCTATTATAGCGCGCCAATTTGGGTGAACCCACTCAGCAGAAGTTGTAGAGTCACCATAAAAAACTGTTACAAATTTTTGATTAGAGGAAATCGTGGCTTTTATTTCTTGAATTAGGTTGTTCATAGGTTGATTGTATCATAATGTGTTTTTATAGTGATTAGTTTGTTATTGTAGAGAAGGTGTAGGCGTGAAATGTACTTTTTTGTGATGATATACAACAACTTGAATTAATCGTCTCATTATGAGACGATTGTAGTATATGAATGAGACGATTAAATTAACTGCAAGACAAAAGGAAATACTAAATATCATTTCACAAGGTGAAAATATAACTAGAAATATGATTTCCACCAAATTACCTGAATCTTTAAAGGCTTCAAAATCTACAGTAGCCAGAGATTTAAAGGTATTAATAGATGCTAATTTAATCGAATCAGTTGGAAAAGGCCCCGCAACAGTTTATAAACCAATAACAAAGCACCCATTATTATCGTATATTGATTTGAATCAGTATTTTAGCAAAGAACCTGATGAAAGAATCGATGCTAAAAAATCTTTTGATGATAGTGTATTTGAATTATTACCTGAAATCATTACACAAGAAGAAAAAGAAGAATTATCAAAAATATATAGATCATTTAGTGATATCGAAAAGCGAGTAGATAAAACAATTTTCAAGAAAGAATTAGAAAGGTATATGATAGAACTTTCTTGGAAATCATCCAAAATTGAAGGTAACACATATACACTTCTAGAAACAGAAAGTTTAATAAAAGAAGGTATTGAAGCAAAAGGAAAGACGAAAGAGGAGGCAATTATGATTTTGAATCATAAAGAAGCATTTAATT
>JALWZX010000013.1:3363-7782 GCA_027002375.1 candidate division WWE3 bacterium
CATAATATAATGATTAATAATTTAAGCATAACAACAGGTATAAGAAAGCATGCAGTTGGCATAACTGGTACTGTATATAAACCCTTAGAAAATGAATGGGAAATTGAAGATGCATTTGAAAAAATGATTGAGCTGGTTAATAAGGTAGACTACCCATTAGAAAAAGCAATAGATGTTCTTGCATTGGTCTCTTATACTCAACCGTTTACAGATGGAAATAAAAGAACTTCTAGAATGGTTGCAAATGCAATATTGATAGCAAGTGATTACTTTCCACTTTCGTATAGAAGTATAGACGAAAATGAATTTAAACAAGCTTTGATACTATTCTATGAAACAAACAATATTTATCATATTAAAAGGTTGTTTTTAGAGCAGTATAAATTTGCTGTTAAAACATATTTTCCTGATAGATAAAACTGATTAGGTTATTTCTGAATTTGCAAATCTGTTTGCATATTCAATAGGCGACGTATACCACGTATTTTACGTGGTTTGTGTCGTCGTATCAAATTATATCTTAGTATTTTCTATAACTAGTATCGTATCTTTTAATTTTTTAAAATGTACTGCGGGTATCTTGTTATTTTTTATTTTGGTTAATGTGATTGAGCCTTTATCATTCGTTATTTTTTTAACCTCATCCTTAGTTAAGATATAGAATTCCCACTGATTCATGTCTAATATATCTAAAGTATTAGGATCCTTATGTGCTAAAAGTGCAAATATGTAAATATCTGCCTTATATCGCTTAATTTTCAATGGTTTCTTTTTTCCTGAAACTGCCGAATTCCAAAAAAGTTCCGTTGATTTAAGACCTGAAAAAACAGGTTTGCTTAATTTCTCTTGATACCAATCTTGTATATAAGAACTACATTTAACTTCAATTTTTGAACCGTTGGCGGTTACAACATCATAATCTCCCCAAGGATTTCTCACACCAATATCTGTGATTTTTTTCAAAGCCACCTCGACTAAAAATTCAGCAAACGCACTTCTAAGAACATTAGAATTTAAGTTAGAAAATGCATATTGCCATAATTGTAAAACATTTACGTTTCTTCTTCCAATATTTTTTAAATATTCTTTCCCCGTTAGTTTCTTTGGTTTTATTCGCTTATACACAAGTGAATTATACACTAATATCTCTATCATATACTTCATAAAATGATTAAGTTTGGATTTTATGACTTTGGAGTTTCGGTTTGTACATAGTAATTTTGCTTTCCTAATTAAACTTATTTTTATATTTCCAAAACCTTTAGCGAATTTATTAGGATCATTTTTTTAACCCATTATAGTTCCATTGAATTTTATCATACTTCAAAACTTGAAACCGGCGAAGATCAATTTGAATAGAATAATAGTGTAAACTTTTATACACATTGTTAGGTTTGTTACTAAAGATATTAATTGATTAAAATGGTTGAGTGTTACCAAAAGAATTATAGTTTGTTTTTCTTGGGGTGGCTGATGGGACTTGAACCCACAACCTTCTCTTCCACAGAGAGACGCTCTAACCAATTGAGCTACAGCCACCATGATGCATAAAGTTGTTTTTTAGAATTTCGATTGAATTCCACTTAAATAATGTACAATCAGCATTTTAGCAGAAAGCACAGGTGTTGAGAATAGGTTGTTGTGCGGTTTGCAACATAAGATAATTATGTTTGCAATCTAGAATTAAATGATTGCACTAAGCATAATCGGCAGTATGGTAATTAAGCAATCTCGTTAACTTTAGTTGTAAAAGTAGGTGCACAATAAAGTAGATATAAAATATATTAACACTATCAACCAATAGACTAGACATATTTACCCACTTGGTGCATTTGGGTCAACATTAAATGGTAGTTTCTCATTTTCTTCTCGCACTTTTAACCAAAGATTTGGGTGTGATTTCCAAAAATTTCTAACAAATTTATTAAAATTAATGCTGTCTTGAGTTATTTCATCACGTGTTATTATATAAGGTTCATCGTTATATATTTTTTCAGCAGTTTCATTCGCGAATTTTTTATATTTTTCTGCTACTTTAGTATATTCTTTTCCATTTAGTCTCTTTATATACGGTTTTTCGAGGGAATTCACAAATCTGTACACATTCCAAATAACTTTTTTGCCACGACCTTCACCAATATTGTCACGCATTAGAATTTTAATGAGATCATTTTTAATTTGATTATCTTCTTTTATATATGTACTTACTTCTGCATTCGCTCTTTCGTATGATAATTTAGGTGCATTAGGTGGGTACTCATCAGCAAACTCAAAAATTTCAGCTTCAGAATTGTCATCAATATTCATTGTTACAAGCTCTCGCCTTGATGTATAAAGTGGTTTAATTTGTGGTGTTTCATCAGAATCTTGAATGGGAACTATAAAGATTTTGCCATTTTTAAAGCCAAAAAAGTAAGTTTCAATTTCATGAGGCCCAATATTATGATGCCATGCTAGGTATTCTTTAGAATCGTTATCATCTAGCTTAAGTGTTTCAAAAAAATCATGAGTGTCAAAAGTAATGTTATCAGGAAACGGTGTGATTAAATTATCAGAACTCTCGTATAAATTTAATTTTGCGAAATGTGAATTAGGGATGTAATCTATTTTTATGTGTTCCTTTTTGCCATCGCCGCTAAAGTCTATTTCTGCTAGATAATCTGTCTTGTCTTTTGGGTTTTTAGGCTCTTGTGTAGGTGAGTTTGTAGTGTTTGCTATGTTGTTGTCTGAGTATGAATTTGAATTGTTGATGAGGTTTTGGTTGCCATAATTGTCGTGTCTATATGAGTAATAGAAGCTTAGTATCGCAAGAGTTGTAGTTATAAACGCAGTTATTGAAAGGAATATCAAGAGTATTAATCGTTTTTTGTTTAATTTGAATGTGTAGTTCTGCATTTATGTACCTAGATTCTAATTCCAATCGCAACACAACTTAATTATTTACTAAACTATATACACTTTCTTCGTATACCTCAAGTGGTGTACGAAAGCCGAGGCGTTTCCTCGGCCTGTTATTAAGTTCAAAAGCTATATCATCTAACTCTTCTTGTGTTAGATTGTCTATATTTGTTCTCTTGGGTAAGTATCTCCTAAGAAGCATATTTACATTCTCATTAGCTCCTCTTTGCCATGACGAATACGGATCACAGAAATATACATCAACACCTAATTCTTTACTTATTTCTTCATGTTTAAACCACTCTGTACCATTGTCTATGGTTATTGTTTTAACAACATAATCCTTCAATTTTCTGTTTACAGCATCCGCAGTATTCTTTGCTGTTTTTGCATTTAGTTTTGTGAATGCAACGATACCACTAAACAATTCATTAGATGTATTAACAGCTTTTTTGTGTGGATATATTACAGAGTCGCTTTCCCAGTGACCTATCTCTTCTCTTTTAGATACGATCGACGGTCTGTCATGAATAGATACGCGATTAGGAATTTTATATTTATGTACAGACCTACCATTTTGTTTTCTTCTTTTCTTTCTTCCATACCTTAGATATTGATATATTTTATCTGACACAAATTGTTCATCAGAGTATATGAATCTATATACTGTTTCGTGGCATACATAATTAGGATTGTTTTCGTATTTCATTCTTCCAGAGATTTGTTCTGGTGACCAACCTAATTGAAGTGTATCTTGTATATAATTTCTTAACTTATTATCTTCTATTCTTTTTCTCTTTTTTGAATTCTTTTTTAATTTATCTCTATTAATTTGAGCTATATCTGCAAAGTATCCAGAAGGAGTAGATCTGTTTTTAACTTCTCTGCAAATAGTCGATCTATGAACTCCTAGTTCCTTTGCAATTTGGGAGTATGTATACTGTTTACGGAGCAGTAATTCTATTGCTCCTCTATTTGCAGCAGTTAGTTTACTATATTTCATACATTCTATTCTAACTGTTGCAATTAGAATTAGAACTTACAGTATATGATAGCAGGTTTTTTGTAATATAGTATTAACATGCTATTAACTGATTTATGGTTTAGGTGTAGTATAACTTTAGTAAATGGTTTATAAAGAATGACAGGAATATGAATATAAACATCATTAAACAATATTTGGATAAGCAGAATATCAAGGTGGTTGAATTATATGACTTTAAAAACAGAAGAGTTAAATACTCAAGGAAGATTAAAGGTTGAGAAATTGATAAGTTTAGGGGTGATGAAGAAATAGTAAGAGCCTATTTACTTGCAAAACTTGTAAATGAACTAGGTTATAAACCAGAAAATATTGAACTTGAAAAGCAATATGATATTGGAAGACCAAAGGTAAATAAACCAAGAATTGATGTTATTATAAGGGACCAAAATGGTGATGCTTTTTTGTATATTGAACTGAAAGCTCCAAATGAATTTGAAAAAAATCAAGATGAGATTATAGAAAAGCAACTTTTTAAT
>JALWZX010000014.1 GCA_027002375.1 candidate division WWE3 bacterium
ATTCTAGCACATACTATGTGCTAAAGTACCCTAGACCCTAAAATAATTACGTACGATAGAAGAAAAACAAGACGTATAGAAATTGATGTTTACGTTTCTTACGATAATAATCTAAAAGAAGCCTCGAATATAATGAAAAAGACATTAAAATTAAATAAATACATATTAGAAGATCCAGAGCCGTTTATTATTGTGAAAGATTTAGAAGTATTTTATGTTCACATGCAAGCGAGAGGTTACGTTAAAACAAAAGATTTTTGGCATGTTGAATGGTCGGTGCCTGTCGACATTAAAGAAGATCTAAGTGCAGAGGGTATAAAATTTCCTAGTGCAGAAATGTTGCTTTTGAATTCCAAAAAACAAGATAAAATTGAATCAAAGCCCAAAGATATAAGCGTGTAAAAGTGGTCGTGCAAACTGTCTAATATTCATGAATAACAATTACAAAGAATATCTAAAAATTTCTATAACATGGGGAATTACAAGCATCACCTCTATTTTACCTTACTTACTACTAACCAAGTACACATTTCTACCATTGATAAATTTATTATCCTTTTTGGTTTCTAACAGTACTTGTCGAGTACTACAACGAAAACATAACAATAATTATGCACGTATTCTATGTCTTTAAGAGTTTGATATTCCCTAAGGTTTGGATATACAACATCCCGTTTTTATTTAATAAATTAGGATTAGTCATTTCTATTTTTTTTGCGAAATACAAAAAGATAAAACGAGTTGCTATTGTTGTTATGATTGAAAAATACAAAACCATTATGCACCAAGCTACTATTATTTCAATACGAGTGGGTACCGTATAGACTTTATCTGCTAAAATATGCCGTAGCCATGTACTGCTTCCCCATGTATCCCCAATCAAAATCAATAGTGTCAAAAACAAATCGTATGGTGATTTTAACTTTAGTACCAACCAGTACATAAATGCTATCCATAAGATTGAGCCGATTATAAACAGTAATGGTGATGTTTGTAAGATAATGTATACAGGGCTAGCCTCGTTAACTAATGTGTGGTTTTCCCAATAATCTTTACCTTGCCCCATGATTGTGAAAGTTGCATCGGCTACTAATGGCAAGACAAACACGTAAAATAGCGGGTTCATGTAAGTTAAAGATTTAAATTTGTTCGTAAATAATGTATTCATCATTTTGATGTATAAATTCTTTCTTGATACTAGAAATAAGTAATGTCGTCACACAATTTATTATATTATATAGTTTGATAGTAATATACACCGTAGTTTTACCGACTTATACAAAAGCACAAATCAAGTCTGTTTCATTATCGCTAGTCATCATGTAACTAACTCTATTGTTCTAGCGCATAAACTAAAAATATACAATTCATAAAAATTTCTTAAAAAATAGATGCTTAATATTGACAGTTATGGCATAATAAAAATATGACATACCTTAGAAATTCGAAAACTGCAAAAATAATTTTAATAGTAATATTACTAGTTATTGCAGGTTTAATATATTACATGCTGTAAATAAGTGTGTAATATAAATTAAAACTAAAAATGAAGGCACCTAAAATCAAAGGTCAATTAGGTAAAAACTTAGACCCAAAAACAAGAAAAATACTAAAAGGAATAATGGGAACAGTAATAGGTATACTGTTACTAGCGTTAGGTTTACAAACTACTAGTAATGATTGGGATATAAATAAATTGCTATCAGGGGAATCATTAAGTGAATCAAAAGTTCAGTATAATGATGCCGGAGTTATGCTAATTGGAAAATGCTCGCCAGACAAATACAACTGTTCGGATTTTAGGTATCAAGAAGATGCTCAAACAGTTTACGACAAATGTGGAGGTGAAGGTTCAGATGTTCATGCTTTAGACAGAGACAAAGATGGAATGGCTTGTGAAAGCCTGCCAAAGAGAAAGTAATATTTTTAGTTTGCCCTACTACCGTTTGGTACGTTTTCATCAGGTATATTAATTTTGACAGTTAGCACTTAAGTATTATACGTGGGCATTTACATTGTTTATACGCTTTATACACAATCGGATCTTGTTGCTGTATCCATGTGCCCAGTTCTTCCCATTTATAATCAGCGTAGTCAGATATATCAAATACCGGCGCAATAACACATAGTGCATTGTGGATTTGATGAAGCAAGTATTGCCAATATTTCTGTTGATCGTTTGCAAAGATTATGTCTTCATCTCTTGGTTTTATTCCATAAGTCATAAGTACTTTTGGCAAACAGACCCATGTATCGTAGTCGAGTATTTGCCCATCTGCCGTAATATTGTGCCATGTTAAATTTCTATGAATCAAACCTGCTTGTACCATTGCTTTTAGCGACGTTACTATATTATTGGTAAATACTGTACCTAAATCTGTAGGGGTTGTGATTGGCATAATTTCTGATAAATCTTTGGATATATTAGTGTATCTTATTTGTGCTTCTATATATTCTTGTGTGGACATTTTTGCGCTTACAAGATGTATAAGCCTAATAGGAGTTGTAACTAGGTGTGCATATACAGCGTAGTCATCAGGTGACAATCCAGATGGATATGGTGGGTGTTTGTATTTGAAAATACCCACTGGTATTGTCGTAGGAGTATTAGATACAGTGCCGCGATTACGATTCTCTCCTGTGAGAATTTCCCATGCAAGTAGATCGTTTAATATATTGATCTTACTTTCTGCTCCTAATAGTATTTCCTCTCCAGCAATATTTGCAAAGGAAAAAGCACTGTGGCAACCTGTTTCTATTATATGAGTGATTGTAAATGGTGTGTCTGTAGAAGTTTTTCCAATTCCTTTGGCTTTTAGCCAGTGAAATGTTGTTTTTTCCAATTGTTACGGGTACTTTTAATTTACTTATGTAAGCTCTGTGATAATCTTTTGGGACACTCAACACCACTTCATCACCATCAAGTTGCGGGTCTATGGTAGTCGCGATAACACCCGCCTTTGCTTGTATGTATGACATATTAATTCCAACTTTGTTCAATTGATGATTCAACCAAATCGGTTCCACCTCACGTTGTGTTCCTAAGATTTCTGTAAACATGTCTATGCAGTGCATTTGTTAAGTGTCAAACGACTTTACTATCATTCGGTACGACTTCATCAGGAACTAAAAATATTGGTTTTGATTTTTCACTCTTTCTAGTTTCCCCTACATTTACTTTGTTTATATCGTTTTTGGAATTTTCTGCACTCCCACTCTTATCTTCATTTCTTGTGTTTACGGTATCACTTTCTGCATTTTTAATCGGTTCAACAGCAAGAAGCATGCCTTGACTCTCAAGACCCATGATTTCGCGTGGTTCTAAATTGACAACCATAGTAAGTTGCTTATTAATAATATCTTCTGGTTTGTACCATTTAGCAATGCCACTAACCAATTGTCTTTTCTCATTTCCTAAATCAATCAAAAGGCGCAAAAGTTTATTAGAGCCTTCTACCCTTTCAGCTTCAACAACTGTACCAACTCTAATGTCAAGTTTTTGAAAATCTTTGAATTTAATCATGAAGTAATTCTAATCTCAAAACACCTTTCTGGCAAATTTTTATTGGGAAATCTGCCAATATTTATTATCGCTAAACTTAGAACCACGCACTTTAGTGTGTGAATGGAGTTAGTCATATAATAATTAGCGAACTGTAGTTTAGTGACATTTATCGATGTAAGCCGTTCAATAATGTGAAAACCAATTATGCTTTTGAAAATAAATAATAAAAAACTGAACGTAAAAGATATAAAAACAAATTCCAAAAAGGTTAAAAGTGGTGATTTATTTATTGCCTATCGTGGTGTAAACATTGATTCACATCAATTTATTTCTGAAGCGATTGAGAATGGTGCTAAATATGTTATTGGGGAAATCTCTCGTGAAAAAATCGCCGATCAATTCCCCCCTAATTTTAATCTAAATAATTATATTAAAGTTTCAAACCCAAGAAAAACGTGGACAGAATTAGAAGCACAAAAATATAACAATCCAGAAAAGAAATTAAAAATAATAGGCATAACAGGAGCCGACGGAAAAACAACAACAGTTCACTTAATTTATAATGTTTTAAAAACTGCAGGTAAAAAAACTGAAATGATTTCAACTTTGGGTGCTACGCTGAAGGCCATCGAAATAAATACTGGTACACATGTAACAACACCAACTCCTGATGTTCTTTTTAAAATTTTGAGTCAAATGGTTAATGCTGGTACCGAATATGTTGTTATGGAAATTACATCTATTGCCTTATTACAAAAAAGAGTATTTAAAATCCCCCTAATAGTAGCAGGTATTACAAACATTACCCATGAACATTATGATGCGCATGGTAATTACGAAAGTCTTGTAAAGGCTAAATCAAAAATATTTTCAATGACAGAAAGCATATTTTTAAATAAAACTACAAAAGGTTATAAAGATGTAATAAAGAATTTGCCTAAGGGCAAAAATGTTATAGAAGTAAATGACACAGATTTTAACTCTCAAAATTTAGATAAAAACTTTAGGGATAAGTTTCCAGGCAAATATAATATAGATAACGCTAAGTTAGCTTATTCAATATGTAAATTTCTTAAAATTCCTAAAAACAAAATTATAGAAGGATTAAATACAACTGTACCCCCAGCAGGAAGATTTCAAAAAATACAAAACAAGTTTGGCATAAATGTTGTTGTAGATTTTGCTCACACACCAAATGCTCTAAGGCAATTGTTAGAAACTGTAAATAAACAAAAAAGTAAAAAGGCACAAATTATAACAGTGTTTGGTCTCGCAGGCGAAAGAGACACGAAGAAAAGATCACAAATGGGAAAAGTTGCTGAATGTTTTTCTAATTTTGTGATTGTGACATCAAACAATTCAAGATCAGAAAACCCTTTTAAAATTGCGTTAGATATTATCGCGAATAACCCATACGATAAATTTATAATTGATCAAAAAAGAAAACGCGCAATTGAAACAGCATTAAACTTGGCAAATAAAGGTGATTGGGTTTTAATATTGGGTAAGGGGCATGAAATTATAGATGATCAAGATAACGGTAAATTTACCGATGTTGATTATGTATTTAATGCCTTAAAAAAATATGAATCAAAGAGAAAACCTTAACAACTTAGTTCTAAAAGAAGTAAATCATTACCTAAATCTCAAGATACTTGAAACAAAAGTGAGAGTGCCATATGCAATAAATGATGTTGAAATTGCATTTATAAATTTGATGAAAAAGGCAAATGTCTCTGACAAAAAGATAAGAGAAGTACACAATATGTATAAGCGCAGAAAGACACTATATGGTTGGGGAAGAGGTAAAAATTCCCCAGAACAATTAGAGCAATACACGCAAGAATTAATACAAAAGTTAGGGTTTGATACCACTAACCCTACAGAATGCGGCATTAGAAGTTTTATGACTCAATTTAATTTGGGCGTAGATTGTTCAGGGTTTTTATTTCACATTCTAAACATTGAGCTCGCCGACTTTAATATCGCCAAGGTATTAAAACTTGAAAACGAAGCCTGCCCAGAAAACAAAGCTGGTACAAAACGCTTTTATGAAAATTCTAAAACTATTAAACTAAAAGACATACAACCATTAGATTTGATTTTTATAAAAGATGTTGATGATTTGGTTTATCACGTTGCAATAATTCCTAAAAAGAATCAACAGCTTTATGTAGCTCAATCATCAGGATTTACAAAACCACAAGGTGTTACATTAACAAAATTCTATATTGAGAATAATTTACCAAAATTCACTTTTCATCAAACATTAGGCAAAAGCTGGACTACTTTATATAAAGAGAAAAGATTAGTATTTGCTAGATTAAATAGTTAGTCACTTGATCTGCACCAACAATTAAATCAGTGTGACCAAATTTTATTCCTGTCGTTAGATAGTATATGACAACAATTGAATTAACTGTCGTGTTTTTACTGTCCTTTACGGCAACATATATACTATATATTCCGTTTATAAAATTATTACGCAAATTTTGGTTTTATAAAAAGAGAGAAAATGTAACGAAAAATGTGTCCAATTCTACAAATATAAAAACTCTAGTTAAAGATGTGCCAATCAAAAACCCAGCATTTTATAAGTTTTATGAAAGTAAACTCGAAATTCCATCGTCTGGTGGTATTTTATTTGTTTTGGTTACTGAATTGTTTTTATTGCTTTATCAATTAATTTATGGTTTAAACACAGTTTACACGCTTATCATGTTTTCATTGTTAACCTTTACATCTCTGGGTTTTTACGATGACTTCACAAAGTTTAAAAAGAAAACATCTAAAAGTGCCTTATGGGGAATTCGAGGCCGTTACAAATTACTTTTACAGTTTATTCTTGCAATAATAATAGGGTGTTTGTTATATCAATCAGATTACAATTCAATAAATTTATTCATTGTAAAATTGAATCTTGGAATTTTCTATATCTCTTGGGTCGCTTTAGTAATTGTAGCCACAATAAACTCCGTAAACATTACAGACGGCTTAGATGGGTTAGCTACTTCTTTAGCTATTCAAATTTTAACTGCAATTATATTCGTTATTTACTTATTAAATAATCGTATGGTGCTATTACCAGGTTTTGTGTTTCTATCTACACTTCTGGCATTTTGGTTTTATAATAAATCACCGGCTAAAGTATATATGGGAGATTCGGGTTCATTTGCAATTGGTCTGTTTTTATCATTGCTTGCGTTACTACTACACGTTGAGATTTTATTAATTCTACTTTCTGTTATTTTTATCGTAGAAACTTTATCTGTAATTATTCAAATCACAACATCAAGACTGTTTAATAAAAAGTTTTTTATAATAACCCCACTTCACATACACCTGCTAAACAAAGGTAAATCTGAAAAAGAGATTGTAAATAAGTTTTTGCTAATTAACGCAACCACAGTTTTGGTTTCGTTAATTGCAGTTTTCATGATTTATGAATAAGACAATTAAATTCTTAAAGGAATTTCAAGAGGTTTCCAATGTACCGTTTGCAGTGCTACCTGTAAAAAAATATCTAGAAAAAAAGTTTAAAGAATTAAATGTAAAATATATGTTTGACGGCGTTACGTACACTGTTAAAATTCCGCCAAAAGATTTAGATGGCAAAGAGAATAATAACTTTGAATCTGAAAGGCCAAAATTGATTCTAATGGCACACACAGATCATCCAGGTTTTATTTTAAAAAACAAAACAGATGGTAAGGTTTTTTGGTACAGTCGGTATAAAGCGTTTAAAACAAATTCTTAAAACTCAAAAAATAAAATTAAAAGTTTTTGACAAAAATGGCACATTTCTAACAACATGTTTTTTAACGAAAATAATTGGAAATCAAAATGCAAGTATAAAGATCGAATGCAATAAAGAAATACCGAGAAATTCTATAGCGCAATATGATATGAATTACTTCACAGAAACAGAAGAAAAAGTGAAGGTCTATAATGCAGACGATGGTATCGGTGTCGCACTTTTGCTTAACTTGATCGCAAATCATAAAATTAGTAACTACTTCGAAGTTTATATTGTTTTTAATTTATATGAGGAAGTTCACCAAATAGGTT
>JALWZX010000015.1 GCA_027002375.1 candidate division WWE3 bacterium
CCGTATGATAATGTTTCAATATTTATAGTTAATTCATTAAAATTACCAGATATAGCATAAATCACATCATCATAGTAATAATAAATAGGAAAAATTAAAATCATTGATGAAATAGCAACTGCTATCAACGCAAAAAGTGCACTTTGTAACAAATACGGAGCCCTTACAAACCAATTTGTTGCTCCAACCAATTTCATTACAATGATTTCATCTTTACGTGAGTAAACGCTTAAACCAATAGTTAAAAATATTATGAGAGCAGTAGATAATGAAAAAATAGCAGTCAATGTAAAGCCAACAATTTGAATACCAATTACAATCTTTTTCAATGTATTAAGTGACCCTTCAAAAGCTTGTACCTCTATTATTAAGTCATTATTCTCAAGATAGGATTTAACATCATCAATATAATCTAGATTTTTTGTTTTTACATTTAAATGTGCAGGAAATACATTTGTAGTTACTGCTTCTATAACGTCTTTATTATCTTTATTCGTTTCTAAAAAGTCTTTCATAGCTTGTTCTTTAGAAACATATGTTACCTCAATAACATAGTCTTTAGATTCTAAATCATTTTTTACTTTTAGAATATCTTCTTCACTAGCATCATCACTAAAGAACCCAACGACCTCAGGTAACTGAGCAAAATAATCTGAAAATCCCTTTGATGTATACATCATCAACAATGACAATCCCAGTATTGTATATGTTACAACCATTACTAATATCAAAAAGACAGCATTCCATCCACTTCTTTTTATATTCTGCATTGTTGTTGACACAATAAGATTACTCATATATACCTTTCTCTTTATCACTAACTATTTTACCTTGGTGAAGCTTTATAACTCTTTTTTTCATCGTATTCACTATGTTTGAATCATGTGTACCAAATATTATGGTAGTGCCCCAATCATTAATTTTCTTCATAAGATCTACTACCACCCAACTTGCAACAGCATCAAGATTACCTGTTGGTTCATCAGCTAACAAAATCTTTGGCTCGTGTGCTAATGCACGTGCAATGGCTAATCTTTGTTTTTCGCCACCAGATAGATTGTATGGAAATTTATCTTGTTTTTTACCTAATCCAACCAAGTTTAAGAGATTTGGCACGACCTTATTAATCATATCATCATCTTTTCCTACTACTTGTAACGACAATGCAACGTTTTCGAATGCAGTTTTTCTTTCTAACAACTTAAAATCTTGGTATATAAAACCAACCTTTCTTCTAAGCTTATATAAATGCCTGTTTTTTATTTTAGAAATATCATCACCATCAATCACTATCGTACCATTTGTAGAAACATCTTCTTTCACAATATGCTTCATTAAAGTCGTTTTACCAGCTCCCGATTCACCAATTAAAAAAACGAATTCACCAGGCATTAAGGTAAATGAAACATTATCTAACCCAACAGTACCATCTGCAAAAGTTTTAGTAACGTCCTTAAATTCGATAATTGGTACGTTGCGGTTATCTTTTTGCCCCATATCATTATTAGTATCATTAATGCTCGTTGTAACATCATCATCTGATGCATTACGAATGCTAGATTGTCTTGCGTTTTTCTCCTCAATTTTTTTATCTTTCTGTTTTTTAAACATGAATTATTTTAATTTAATTGACTCTACCTTAACAATTCTCACACCATTATATTGTTTTTTTTCGCTAATTCCAACCACCTCAACGTCAAAACCCATAGACAAACTTAAATCATTAACATCAGAGTATAGGTATGCAATAGTATCATTGCTTTTATTAACTAATTTATGGGAAATCTCTCTGCCATTAACATTTATTGGAACAGCATTAAGTATTCGCCCATGTTCTGATATTTTAGAATTAGCATCACTAGGAGGAATAAAATATGCATTGGCGTCATTCAAATTATTTGAATTACTGGCTTGGTCTGTTGGCACACTATCACTTTCACTAGAAGATATAAATCTATTTATAAAAAACGTAATGGATATTAATGCAACGCCAAATATTGCTAAAATTACTAGTAATCTATAACTGTTAGATTTATCTTTCTTGGTATTGCTTGTTTCTGTATAATGAAAATTAGACAGGTTTACGTTATTCATTAGAGTTGTTGCGAAATAATATTATATAATTAAAAGAGTAAATCGTTCCCCATCGTTTAGGACAGGAAACGATTACCCAATGTTATATAATTATATTAGCAAAAACCCACATTT
>JALWZX010000016.1 GCA_027002375.1 candidate division WWE3 bacterium
TTTTTCACCTTCAACAACCTGCCCTTTATCATTAAACCTTCGCACATAGTAAGTTCCTTTAGATAATCTTAAGCTGTCCCTTTTATTCTCTCTAGTACAAATAAATATAGGTATCGTAGAACGGCCATGAGACGGCGTTGTATAGATTGATATAAGGGACACTTCCGGAGTAAAATATTTTTTAATATCAATTTCAAACTCTCCTAAATTATAGACATAATCCGGAGTATTAGAAAAACAGGAATCATTTGACTCAAAAAGATAATAATCATAACCACCGTTATCCAACCCATTGGAGCGAACTAGGTAAGTTTTATTCTTTGCTAAAGATTTCTTTTTGATTACTATTTCTTCTGAACCAATAAGCACCGTTTGGTCTATAGATAGCACCCTTTCTTCCAGCTTATTCTTCAACTGTGACACCAACGAATTACGCCCATTATCAGATAAGGCACCTTGACTGCCGTAATAGACAATTGCTCTAGAATCTGGTTTTAGTAGTTCCTTGTCATTTATGATTTTAATAATATTTTCGGCTTGCAACTCACTTCGCCTTTCAATATCAACGGGCTGAACATCGTAACCATAAATGATAAACCCTAAGCTCACAGCCTTTTTTAGAAAATTCCCAAAAGTCGGATCTACTGAGTAAATACCAATATCGTTCTCTATATCTTCTACAAAACCAATAACCTTATAATTGCTTACTCCTTCCAAAAAAATGGTATTAAAACCATGCTCTTTTAAGCTGTCAAGTAATTTACTTGCTTGGTATCGACATTGTGACCAATAAGGGGTTTCATTAATCATCAACAATCTTGTGTCTTGCTCTTTTAATTGTGCAAACAAATCATCTACCGGAAGAATATCTGAGTCTGAAATCAGAAAATCTACATCAACAGGTTTACTTGTTTCTAATTTAGCAATATCTTCATTCCTAGACAAATAACTGAGCAATGTTTGGGCACGAATGTGCGACTCTTTATCCCCCTTTGCTATCGAATCATTTAAAGCATTGTTGAGAACACTATTAAGCCTACTATAATTATACTGCAAATCTTCCTGAAAGAACAAATCATTCATTTCATTAAAACGCATATCTTCCGGCAACTTATTGGTAAAACTCATTTTATAAGACCACAACCACTCCCTCATGCCTTTTCTATATAATGCTTCTATGTAATCTAATTCATCATCTGAATATCTCGACGAATCAACCCGTCTATCATAATCACTCAAATCTTCTTTTGTCCACATATTAGGCATTATAGATTTACCTTTTCTAACCATTCCCACTAAGCGTACTGTTCCCTTTTCTAATTGCTCCAGTCTTTCGCCAAAATAATATTCATATCCATTCACTTCTTTCTCATACCTAATCAACCCATCTTTATCTTTATGTAGTTTCAGAAAATTTCTTCTCTTTAACTTCCTAAAAAGTTTTTTTTCACTTAAGCCACTAGGATAATACTCCACTAAGCTCCCATCCTTATCTTTATCAAAGCCTTCTGTATATAGAAGAATTTCAGATCTCATTTTAAGTTGATGCAACTTAACAGATTTGTTTAATATTCGGCTATTTTTTTGGGGCTTAAAACGTGGATATAGCCTTGATAAATACTCTTGATGGATACTAACCTTTAAATCCGTATTAATATAAAAATCATGATCACCTTTACCATCTGCATAGGTCGTATAATAAGATGTCCTTGAACAACTTACCGTAGTTAATAATACGAAAAAAAATAAGAAATACTTTATCATAATCACATTATTTAAAATAGCTAAAAAAGAATACTTCTCTTCAAACTCATCTCTTTATTTTGGCGTTACAGAAGCGATGATTGCTTACGCAAAAACTCAAATTGCTACGTAAGAAATGACTTTAAAAGGCATAGTGGTCGAAAAAACAAATACCAATCGACGATATAGAATATATAAAAACATAAACCAGCATTATTTCAACTAATAACTCCAAATCAAAGTTAATAAAATTTTACAATTCAACAAGTATTTAACCATAGAAAATAGAAATATTTTATGGTACTTTTCCTTAACACACACAAAATCAGTGTGTTACCTAATTTTCCCGCAAGAAGAAGAAGAAGAAGAAGAAGAAGAAGAAGAAGAAGAAGAAGAAACAAACGACATTATTTGTCCTGTACAATCGTTAACTTAACCCTTCAAATATCAC
>JALWZX010000017.1 GCA_027002375.1 candidate division WWE3 bacterium
TTCTTAAAGAGTCGCAGTGGCGATTCAATCATCGACGTGATAATATTTATGTGTTACTTTTGAAAGAGTTGGGGAGACGACCACTTTAGATTGTTTCTAAAGTACCCTAGACCCAAGTTTAATATTAATGATGACGTTCCATGGGCTAGAGTCCGTGGAGTTTCTTTTGTGAAACAAATACTACACAACAAGTGTAAATCATGTATTATAAACAGGTAGAGTAACGTAGTTAATTATTGAATTATATGGAGGTGAAAAAGAAACTATGAAATTTTTAAGATTAAGAAAAGCTGAGTCTAATTTAGCAGTACCAATTGCAATCGTTGTAGCTGGTATTTTAGTTGCAGGTGCGGTGTTTTACACAAATCAAAATAAGGCATCGACAACAGCTAATGTTGAACAAACTCAGGATAATTACAAATATCAGAAATACGTTAACGTAGCAAAGGATATCGGTTTAGATGCTGATAAATTCAAGGCTTGCATGGATAAATTTGACACAGCTGAAATTAAAAAAGATTTAGCAGACGCACAAAAATATGGAGCATCTGGTACACCGACGTTCTTCATAGGTTTAAAAAAAGACAATGGAGAAGTTGAAGCAATTAAATTAGTCGGAGCTCAACCTTTCGATAGATTCAAACCGGTTATCGACGCGTTGGTAGATACAAAAGACATAAATAAAGCTATTGAGGCACTACCCGATGATATGAAGGTAGACCAATCTGGCAAACCTGTCGATATTAAGACAGTGACAGTCTCTATTGACGACGACGCAATAAAGGGTAATAAAGACTCAGACGTATATGTTGTAGAATTTTCAGATTTTGAATGTCCATTTTGTAAAAGATATTCAACAACAACATATAAACAAATTACAGATGAGTATGTAAAAGCGGGTAAAATTGCTTACGTATTCAGGGATTTGCCTTTATCATTTCATGATCCAATAGCAACAGAAGAAGCTGTTGCTGCTAATTGTGCAAAGGCACAAGGAGGAGATGAAGCGTATTATGCATATCATGACAAACTATATGAGTTAACACGTTCGAATAAACAAGGAATACCTGAATAAGGCATGTTTACGAAATAATTCTACACATTGTGATAGAAATAGAAGGGTTTAATAGATATTTGTAGAATATGTTTTATGAATATAAAGGCGAGTTGTTAAAAACAACTCGCCTTTTGTCACTATATCGTTAAAAACCATTATAATTACAGACGAAGAATAGATAAGACGATTGCTAAATCTTATAAAGTGCGAGCGTAAAAAGTTTTCGATTGAAGTTGAGCGATTCTTTTTAGTAGTTTAAGTTTAACCTTGTTTAATTAATAACAACAACATCTCAAAACCATGAAGATTTCAAGCAATGAAAAAAGACAACGAGAAATTGCCAGAAAGTTGATTACGGATAAAGTAAATTGGTTGTGTTCTATTTATAATTTCTCGTACAATCGCATCGCTATTAAGAATACAAGAAGTAGATTAGGAAGTTGTTCCACGAAGAAAAACCTTAATTTCAATTGGCAAATCATAAAATTCCCAGAAAAAATTAGAGATTATGTGATCATTCATGAAGTAGCGCACCTAAAGCATCAAAACCATAGAAAAGAATTTTGGGATGAAGTGCAAAATATGGATCCAAATTATAAAGAGCATCATAAATGGATAAAAAGTAACAGCCACAAATACATTAAGTTTTAAATATTTTTTGTGTTATTGAACCGCTTCTCATGCTAGAATTGTATTACTAGCAATCACTGTGTTGATAAAATTCACTGAAACTCATTTAAATTATGTACAAATTATATGACTAAAAAGAAACATATACAAAAAAAACAACAGAAAAAAACTATTAAATCTAATAAACGTAATAAGGAAAAGAAAGTTTTTGACAAAGTTGGTACACATAAGAAAACCTCTGGTACGTTTAACAATACTAACGGCAATAACGTGAGAAAGCCTAAAGATAGCAAACTCAATACCAATAAATTAAAAAAGATATTTTATGCAGTTTACATTATTATTATGCTGGTGTTTATTGTGTATCACTTATATTATGCCAATAGAGTGATTCCACACGTACTTTACAGAAACACTGATATGACAGGAAAAACTGTTAATGATGTGGCCGACTTTGTTGATGGCAATCTTCCTAGCCCTGGTAAAGTAGTATTATTGGTGGGTGATACATATAGTGTAATAGTCGATCCTTCTGATATAGGATTTAAGTTTTTACCCATAAAAACGACACAATCTATTTACAATGTTGGGAGATCATCAAATTATATAAACAATATCAAGACACAGATCGATGGTTTATATCATCCACAAATAATAGAGCCACAATACACATTTGACCAAGATAAAGCAGTTAATTATCTTGCGAATGTTGAATATAACGCGATTGATGTGGTTAAAGAACCTGAGTTCATCTATGAAAACGGTGAGTTAAATATAATAGATGGAAAAGAGGGGTACACCTTTGATGCAAAAAATTTGTCACAGAAAATAGCTGAATATATGACTGGAAACAAGGAAACAAATGAAATAATAGTCAATTTAAGAAAAATATCACCACAGCTAAAACTAGAAGATCTTGATTCAGTTAAACCTATCGTTAATAATTACGTACTTGGTGGATTAGTTTTATACTACGATGATTTTGTTTATGAATTAAAACCAGAAGAAATGTTAAGGTTGATAAAGATTGAGAAAAATGATGATCGAGTAAGTGTTAAGGCAAACGATGTGGAAATAAAAAATAAGCTCATAGAAGTGGCCTCAGATATAGACAGAAATCCAAAGGGTCAGTCAATTGAAATAGATGGTGACAAAGTTGTATCATTTGTTGCTTCAGAAGATGGCTTAAAATTAAAGATAAAAGAAAATACTTTCAATCTTGCAAGCGAAATAAATAGTATTTTAGATGAAGCCACTGATAATAGTAAAGGTACGAATTCCCAAAATAGTAATGATTATACAGAAAATGACGATAAAGTTACCAGAAAATTTGAGTTAGAAGTGCAGGTAACAGAAGCACCTGATAGTGATAATGAATTTAATATTAAAGATTTAATCGGTGAAGGGCATTCAAAATTCAAAGGATCATCGCGTAGTCGTATTCACAATGTTGGTTTAGCTGCATCGCGTGTTAGTGGTACATTAGTTCCTCCTGGTGAAATTTTCTCTTTTAACGAAGCAGTTGGTGAGATTAGTAGAAAAACTGGTTATACATCTGCATGGGTTATTAGTAAAGGAAGAACTGTTTTAGGTGATGGTGGTGGTGTATGTCAGGTATCTACAACAATGTTCAGAGCGGCTTTAGATGCAGGCTTGCCAATAATTGAAAGGCATGCGCATTCGTATAGAGTTAGTTATTATGAGCAAGGTTCTCAACCTGGTATAGATGCAACTATATATAGTCCGTCTGTTGACTTGAGATTCAGAAATGATACACCAGGGTATATACTTATAATGGCCGATTTTGATGGTGACGAAAAGACTTTATCGTTTAAAATTTATGGTACAAAAGATGGTCGAAAGGTAGAAATGACTAAACCAAAGATTCTCTCTAGAACACCACCACCAGAACCACTTTATATTAATGACCCAACGTTACCTAAAGGTAAAAAAGTTCAAGTTGAACATCCCGTGTGGGGCGCGTCAGTATCTTTTAGCAGAAAAGTCTACGATAAAGATGATAATTTAATGTATGACGATATATTCAAAAGTAATTATAGGGCATGGCAGGCTGTTTATAAGGTTCATGAATGAAATTCCACGTGTTAAAACTAGTGGAGTTTCACATACTGAAAACACAACTATAAATAGATACCATAATATACGGTTAACTATTGCTAATCAGTTTTAGTTAATTCTAATTGAATAACATTTCCTGTAATTGTTAATGTCATGAGTTTATCATCCTTTTTAAATGTATTTTTTTCTATTTCCTGCCAGCCATTTGTAAAGAAATAATCTTCGTAATAAGTTTTTATTTCTTTATTATCTTTAGTTGATTCTAGGGTTATTAATATCGAATCTTTATTTTTACTAACATCTGAAATTTCCGCATTATGAATTATGGGAAATTCATTGGTGATATCTAATATTTGCTTGTTTTCTGTTTCTGCTCCAGCAACATCTCCCTGATCTTTTTCATTTAAGGCTGAAAGCTGTCGGTTAATTAATGTCGCTTGCTTGTTAAAATGATTTATCGCGAAAGCCAGACCAACCGCAGGAATTATAATTAATACTACAACAAATACGTGTTTATATAACTTACTCTTTTTACCAATACTTTCAACAGGTCTGTGCTTGTTGATATGCTTTTGTTCATTATTTGTTTTAGACTTTTTAATTTTTTGTTTCATTTTGTGTAAAGAAGGTTACTTTAATATTTACTCATAAATAACAATATCATGTTTGTAAATTATTTGCGATCTACTAAACATGATATCACAGCTTAGATCTAAGCAACTAGCTCAATGCTGTTTCTAGCACATTTAAAACATCGTTATTCGCACTAACTTTCATTATATATCATTTTGGAAATTAGTGCGGATAATGATCTCTACACAACGCATTTCACTATTTGGAGGCAGAAATGACTTCTTATCGAAGAGATGATGCTGCGCGTGATACGGGCAGTAGTAAACGCGATGTTGATAGGGCATGGCATCAGGCACGTGATGATTCAGGTCGAGGCGATTACAATGACCGTCTGCGCGATCCGAGTTACAAGGATCAAGCATCTCGTGATCTGAGCGATATGTTCAAGGAATCCGGGATCCCTGATATCCAGTCCTTGCCCGAAGGCTTTGGAAGCTGATTCACCTCAAACCAAAAGAGCTAGTGACAAGGGCGAGCGCAATACACATCTGTGTAGAGATCCGCATATTGCGCTCGCCCCAATTTTAGTATATAGATTAAATTATAATGAAAAAAAATAACAAAAAGCATACCAATAACGATTATATATTAGAAACACTATTAAACTCAGATATATTAAATGAAATCAAATCATCAAACCTATCAATCTCAAACGAGGTTGGTATTAACGAGATTATTTATTTAATAAATCTAACTGAAAAGATTTCCACATATTATAAAGACGATTTAGATTCAGCATTTGAATATGGAATAAGAGGTTTAAGACTAGGTTTGGCAAGTTACAGAGACAAGGTTTTAAAAAGAGATGATGATGTTAGATTGGCTCCATATGTAACTTGGTTCATAAAGTCGTCTATAGAATTCAAGATAGGAATTGATAACGAAGATACAAAAGCATTTGCAAACCTTAATTAATAGCTATTTTACATAATTGCGGTTCTCACTTTGCAATTAGTAATAATTACAGCATAATTAATAGCTTCACTTTATTGTCGCCAAACTTAAAACCACACACTTTAGTGCATGGTTGGAGTTAGTCAATAATAGTAATCGGCGATAAGAAACCACGGGCTTTAGCCAGTGGAGTTTCATAACCTGCAACAATTACACCATATTGTGAGTTAATCTAGCAGTAGTTGATATAGGGTTGTATTAGAAATCTAGACTCTTTTTAGGCTCATTTTGTATTGGAAAAGACTAGATATTGACTTATATGATGACTGATAATACAATAAGAATATGCCTGTGAACTTCGGTTCCAGTCGGCCACTTACGTTGAGCCGACAACAGGCTTTTTTTAATCTTCTTTTAAATTTCCAGTGTGGTTTAAATACTTTTTAAAGTTTCCATCACGTTTCTTGTTAGTTGTCCAATTAGGAATGACACTCCAAAATATCGGATTCCCGTTTCCAATTCTCTTAACAATTACTTTGATTTTCCATCCATTTATGATGCCTATAAATCCAAAATATTCAGTTTTTTTAATTTTTATTACACTAACGCCATGATCTTTAGTGCTAACCTCAGCCTTAATTGATTCATATTCTTGCAACGTGTTGGAATTGGCGATCAATTCAACAGCCTTGTCGAGCAAGTTAAATCTGAGTAATTGTGTGTTTATATGACGTTTTTTGTTCTTAGATTTATAAATTATGTGTCTAAATCCATTACTGTTAAATACTACTTCTCGTTTTAAATATGGGCATTCCACACTTTCAATTTGTTTATACTTTCTATAAGCCTTTGCTTTGATAAGTAAATATTCTTTTTGCGTGAGTGATTCATTTTTAGGCATATGTGCATTATATCATAATACTCATTACCGACTTGTTTTGGTATGTTGATTAAAGCCAGTATCTTCCATGTGAAGGATGAATAGGCAATCACCCAATTTCGTGCTACTCAACAAAAGGCATAATGAAACCCCATTCATAGAGTGGGTGGTTTTGAGTTTAGCGATAATAAGATTACGACTTTAGCTGTAAACTTAATACTAGTAATTCCATAAGCAATTCATAACTAACTCAATCTATGGTATTGTAAAATTCATGAAGATACTTATATTTGGTGATTCCCATTTATCACCAACATTTAATAAATCTAAGTTAGAAAAAATGAAGAAATTATTTTCGAATGTAGATATGATCATTATTAATGGTGATCTTTGGGATAGTGCGTATTGGAATTTCAACGAATTTATTGATTCCAAATGGTCAGAATTATTCAAAACCTTGAGTGAAAAGAAAACTATTTACCTATATGGTAATCATGATCGAGAATATATGTGCGATAAAAGAGTGAATTTATTTTCACAAAAACAAGGTAAGGTATATAATTTTGATTTTAATCACAAGAAAGTATATGTTACACATGGTGATGCAGAAGTTTATGGTGCGCATTTATATAAATTACCTGATTTTATTGAAAAATTTCTATGGCGAATTGGCAATTTGATAGAAGCTACACTAGTAAAAATTTTTGGTAAAAAAGTTTTAAAAATTCAACATCAAAATACAAATAATAGATTCAAAGCTCAAAAATTAAAAAAATATGGTAAAGATTTAATTGTGGTTTACAATCACACGCATGTTCAGGAAAAAGATGATGAAACAAATTGTTATAATACAGGTTGTATGAAATATGGCATATTTCAATATGTAATTTTTAACACAGATACAAGTCAAGTTAAATTTTATGATGAAACTTACGAATTATGAAAGAGATAAATTTAAGAGGGTTAAAGCTAAAATTACCAATATTCTTTCCTGATGCAACTCGTGGTGTAATTCGCGGGTTAGATTTCGAAGATTTATACAAATCAAACGTAGAAGGGCTAGTAGTTAACAC
>JALWZX010000018.1 GCA_027002375.1 candidate division WWE3 bacterium
ATTATATATACGTAGCTTATAAAAACATATAAACTCTGTATGTTTTTTGTTATTATATATTCTATGAACAAATTAGCTATATTTGGCGGGGAACCAATACGAAAGGACCCTTTGATATTTGGGAAACCAGATTTGACACGAGGGCATGAAATAGAATATGTAACAAATGTTCTTAAATCAGGGTGGATTGGAAACGGTCCAGTCACAGAGAAATTTGAACTAGAGCTTGGAAAATATTTAAATAACCCACATATTATTACAACAACATCTGCTACTAGTGGTTTATTACTAAGTTTTTATATGATTGCCCATAGGTTAGGTAAAGTTAATTTAGACGGCTACGAGATAATAACAACACCTTATACTTTTGTCGCAACAATCGAAGCAATTATAAGATCGGGAGCTAAACCTGTTTTTGTTGATATTGACTATAATACCCACAATATTGACACAAACCTGATCGAAAAAAAGATAACTGCAAAAACTGTGGCAATTGTACCTGTACACGTAGCAGGATTACCAGCAGAACTGGATCATCTTATTTCTATATCTAATAAATACAAATTATTTGTTGTAGAAGATGCTGCGCATGCTTTAGAAGCTTATTATAAAAATAGAAAAATTGGTAGTATCTCAGATTTTACAGTATTCTCCTTTTATGCAAATAAGAATATAACAACAGGTGAAGGTGGTGCTGTAGCAGTAAAAGATAAATCTTTATATAGAATTGGCAAAAAAATGTCGATGCACGGCATGACCAAAACAGCGTATCAACGATTACATAATAAAGAGTCAATAATTGAACACCCTTTAACAACTTACCTTGGATATAAATGTAATATGAATGATATCGAAGCAGCAATTGGATTGGCACAATTAGAAAGTATAGATGAAAAATCACACAAGCGTAAATTAGTATGGGATAGGTATAATAAACAACTCTCAAGAATCAAGACCATAGAAATTCCAACTATCAATAGACATACTAAACATGCTATGCATTTATACCAAATAAAACTCAAGACAAACGATTCCAGAAAAAGAGACCAAATTGCAAATGCCTTAAAACATGAAGGAATTCATACTGGAATACATTACTACCCACCAGTACATCTACATCCATTCTTTAAAAAGTACCTTAAAGTAACATCAGAATCTTCGTTTCCAAATTCTATAGCAGTCTCGAACAACACGATTTCACTTCCATTAACACCCTATTTAACAGCAAATGATGTAAATGATGTAATAAAGGCTCTAAACAAAGTACTAGACCAACTTAGCTAAAGTGATCTATTAAGAATTAAATAGTTTCTCTATACAATTTAAATGAAACTATATCGTTTTGTTATATAATGATGTGCTATTTTACTACTTTATCCCACCAGAACTTCAATCGTTTCATTATTAAATCGTGATTTGTCGCATACTCTCTATCGTTTTTCCAATCCCAAAATGCATTTTCACCGATCAATTGTATAGCTACTTGTTTTCGTAAGTATTGAGAATAAATATTTACTGCTGAATTTTCAATCATTAGTAATACAGCTCTATTTGTACTGTCATAAACAAATAGATATGGATTTCCATGAGATTCGTTTTTCAAAAACTCAAGCAAATTATAGTGATCAACGCTAGTAACTGATACACTTACTTCACTACCAAATTCACTAAGTATATTATCATATATTTTTTGAATTAGGCCAGCTTCTGATGCCAATTTCTTATTATTTATAATCGGTATAAAATGCATATGAGCATGATATATAGAATTACCACACCCTACCACCTCATCTTTAATAACTCCTGTTCCATGTTCAAATAGGATAAAATTTGGCGTGGAGAAAGAATTCGACAGATAGTTAATACCATCCATTAAATTTTTTTTGCATTTATATCGTGTGAAAGATAACAAATGTTCTTGTGGAACAATTAGTGTATGACCCTCGTACACAGGTGCCCTATCGGGAATTAACCACAAATCACTAACTTTAGGAAAATTTTTCACCAATTCTTCTGGAAAAACACTAGAAAAATTATTATAATTTTCAAATCTTTTATTAGTATTATGTGCAAGATTATTTATAACGTTGCATAATATACAAATTTTACTAGAATTCATGGTAGTGGTATCAATATAGAATAACAAAAAACAATATATTATGTATACTCATATATTAAATATAAAAACATATAATTCTCCAGATTTAATAGATAGATTGTTGACAAGCATAAATAGCTATATTACAACTACACCTAAAATAAATAGAGAGATAATAATAAATATAATAAACGATTCCATAACAGGATTCGATAACTCAGAGTATATCAAAATTCTAAGTAAATACAACAAACTTGGCATAGAGCTCAACCTTTATAACATCAGAAACTTGGAAATACAAAAACTATTAACTCAAGAGTATGAAAAACTTAGCAAAAATAAAAAGAATGATTTCGAATCTTTGTTTTCACCCGGGGGATTCAAAGAAAACATATCAGATCCACAATTAAAGTTCGGAGGAAACATATCAGCCCACAATATAGGCTTACTAATAGCGCTTGGACAAATGAGCAATAAGCAATTAGACCCCAAAAACGTAATAATTACATTTCACGACGATGACATTCTTTATAAAACGGTTCAATACAAAAATGGTCAATTAATCACCATGATAGAGGACTATTTTGGAAAAAGGGAAAAATTAATCTCTGACGGGGCTAAGTTCCTAATTGGTAAATACTGCGAACACTCTGGATCTCCAGTAAATTTAATATACGATTATATAAAAACACTTGCCGATATAGTTGATAATAAGAATATATTAGTATGGAATCCAACTATAGAAAAAGGAGAAGTTGTTAGCTCGTATATAGCAGGTCAAATGATCGATTCAATTTACATAAATTCATTACTTCGCACACCTATAATAGGAATAATTGATGCTGATAGCCTAAGAAAGCGTCCTCTCTATACATTGGTTCCAGATCTTGGGTATTATACAGTATCTGGAACAGAGGTAGCAGATTACCCAGTCTTTAATTTCTGGATTAATGAATTCTATATATCTTGGATAAATAAGATAAAGAGATTAGATAATCCACAATACCTACAGTGGGAAACTTCTATTGTTCACAGAAGAATTTCTACAAACGTAGAAAGAAACATATTAGAACAGGATTTATTCAGTAGTGTATTGAATCCAATGGCTATAAATCAACTGGAATACGAAAAATTCCTAATAACAAACCAAGAAGAATTTACAAGCATATTATTTGACAAAGCATATTCATATGACACAGTTAAACTAGAACAGGTCACAATGTTGAAATTGAAACAAGATTTTCTAGCTAAAATTAGAAACTTATTTAACGAATATAAAGATAAGTGGGTAAAAAACGGAATTTTGTCAGAAGACTTTATAATAACATTAGATAACTATTTAAAGCAATACGAATTGAAACATTCAGAAATTGAACCAATAAATAACAAAACCGATCTGATAAGAGGTCTAAAAATGGTTAAAGAAGTGAGAAGCGATATTTGGCCGACCATCTGTGCATCACTGAGTAATAGTATCAGTACACAATGTAAAAGGATAAAATAAATGGTTTACGACACAGCAATAATCACACCAGCACATAACAGAGTTAAGACATTATATGATGCAATTAAATCAGTTAGAAACCACAAAGATATATCAATATTACATTTGATTGTACACGATACAAATAATAAACAAATCAGAAACCTTATAGAAAACAACATGGGAAATACTGCAAATTATAGAGTTATATACATACGCAGAAAACCATCTACAAATGAACTTCCATCAGCATCGCATTCATTAAATTATGGAATTCAATTATTACTTGATCCGAATTTTCGGAAAGAATATAACATTGAGTGTGTTAAACTAATAGGAATATTACATGATGATGATCTATACGCCCCAGATATACTAAATAAAGCGTTAAAACTTATAGAACATGAAAGAAAAAAGTTTGTAGTAGGCCAAGAACTTTTTTTCTACAAAAATACCTCAAAAGTTGATATAAGATTATTTCCAACCAATATAAAAAAAGAGGAATTCATTCTTCGATCAACAATATTGTATGCACCTTATCATGCAATATTTCTTTCAGAACCGTTCGTAAAACAGTTAATAAGAAAACGTAAATTATTTGATGACAATCTTGCATGGGGTGACGATAGAGATATGCTATCTTTTATAGCACAAAACATACAAAATTGGGAAAAAGATGTATATATAAGTAACGATATATACTATTTATACGATAACGGCCAATCATCATCTAGAATCAGCAACTTTCTAGATGACCAATTTGTAGATAAACAAATAAAATACATATTGAAAAAAAACGTAAGTCATATTAGAGATGAACATATAACCAGTATAAAAAAGTCACTAAAATACGAATATAAATTCATGTATACGGGCAATAACAAATTAAATTCGTTTATAAAAAGATTAATTAGAAAATATGCAATATTAAATGCTAAATTAGGTGAAAAAACTTTTAGTGAAATCATAGATTGGCCAAATAATAGCCCAATTATATCTTATGAAGTTTGGCGGCAGTTATTAACAAAAAATGGTTTCAAATTTCCACACCATAACTCTAAATTGGGACTAAATAAATATTTTCTAAATTCATTACCAGAATTTCATTCATAAATAAATTTCCGCGGGCTAAAGTCCACGGTATAATGTTCACACTATAAGCTTCACTTGACCACCTCTTGAATGCGCGTGGCTTAAAACAAAGATTTAATCACAAATCTTTACATAAATATACTAAAAATATATAATAAACAAAAGTAAAGCTCTTGCCTACAGAATTTAACAAATGACACCTTCATCAGTTACAGAACATGCGAAAGAGTTAGAAAATTCGCCTAACCCAGAAGATTTAGATTTGATTGGTTGGCCTAAAATGGATAGCGAAACAGACGAAGAACCACAAATAAGAACAACAAATCTGATAACTGTATTAGGTACTGGTTTAGAAGATGAGCCTGTTGAATTACCTGATGCAGTTAAGAATTTTCTCGAAAGTCGACCTTTTCAAGATGCTAAATCACAAAATATGATAGTATATGGGGGGATTCCACCAAAGTTACAAGCATTTGCATTAGATAATGAGCATTTTTATTTAAGCGATAGAGCGGTTATTGTTGCATTGTCTACTGCTTTACTTGCAGAACAATTCAAAAAACAAGGTATAAAACCTGCCATTATGATAACCGGTGGAATGACAAGCCCAAACCCAAATGTAATTTTATCTGAAGCATACGAAATAGCTAGATTTATTGACACTTATTTCCCTGAACTTGGTGTAGTGATACGTATAGAGGAACTAGCACTCGGCACAACAACAAATGCTTCAGAAATAGCTGATTTATACAGTCAATATTTTGGTTATATGCTTGGTGATTCTGTACCTACAGATATGACATTATTAGCGGTATCAGACAACATACCACGTGCAATGTTGCATTTTGAAAATACTTTCAGAAGATTCACAGATAGAAACATTTACTTACAACCGATAGGTGCTGAGTGGTTGTTGTACTATTATAATCAGCTATTCGGTATTAGTTTAGTACCAGATGAAATTCGCAAATTAGCATACGAAGTCACTTACAGAAGGCAAATAAACCCTGGAACATCAAGACGGCTATTACAATTGTTTTATATAATGGAACGATCTGGTTTTAGTTGGTTATCTAAGATGCTAACAAATTGGCGAATGCGTGAAAGAGACGTTGAGAAGATCATAGATACATTTGAGAAAATATCAAAACTAGTAGAAGATATACCAGACGTCCCTGATGAAAATATAAGAATGAAACTTAAAGAATCTCTAATAAAGACCACAATGTATAATTCTTTTGCTGGTAATTCTAAAATAGATGAAGTACATGTACACACAAGCGACAATGATACAGAACGCACTATGATAATTAAATACCGAAACGGCACAATAGTAGAGTTAAGAGTATCATTATATAATAACCCAGTAGGTTTTGAAATTAATACGTCAGTATATAAACCTAGATAGCTACATGAAATATTCAATGGATTGCGCGGTTAATTTTAGATTTTAACCTCTTAAGGCTGTGGGTCTACATATCAACTTAACTCAATCATTGCTATAATTTCCTAGTGAAACAAAACATACCAATCAAAAAAGTACAAAAATTTATGAAACTTCACGGGCTAAAGCCCGTGGTTTCTTATCGCTAATTATTATATGATTAACTCCATCGAACACTAAAGTGTGCGGTTTTAAGTTCGGCGATAATAAAAACATTACCAGAATTTAAAAATTTTACCGTTAAATCTACAAATGGTGGCGTATCTACTGATGTCTATAAGTTAACAAAGAACAACACAACGTTCTATATCAGATTATCAAAACCAAACGAAAATGCATCAACTGAGGTACTAGCACATAAACTAATGTTAAAAAAAGGCGTAAGAGTTCCCAAAATAATTACTTATGAAGACTTTAACAAACAGATAAATAGATCATATATGATAACCTCTGAAATAAAAGGTATGCCCGCTAAAGATTATAAGGGGAATTTAAAGAAAATCGTATACGAAGCTGGAAAACAAATAGCACTAGCAAATACAATACTAGTAGATGGATTTGGTAATTTTGACAAAAGCAAACCGAACGCCTCTAAACGCGTTGGAACAAGCAAAACCTATAACGAATATGTATTTGATATGAACAGAATTGAAAATATGCTAAAAGATTTAATTTCTCAAAACATCATTGATAAATCTACAGCTAAAAATTGTTTAAGCTATATAGCAAAAAACAAAGACCTGATCAAATGTAAGCGAGCATATTTAGCACACGGGGATTTTGATCTTGGACATGTATATGTATATCAAGAAAAATATTCTGGAATAATAGATTGGGGTGATATTCGCGCGATAAGCTTATATAGGGATTTAACACATTTTTATATTAATAATAGAGTTGTTGCGAAATAACAAAACATACCCCCACTGACACCTTCATATACTCATTGCCTTGTAAAATTGTATAGACTTGCTAGTACTTCCATCGGTTTGTGTGCCGTTGATAATCTATTTCTG
>JALWZX010000019.1:0-3777 GCA_027002375.1 candidate division WWE3 bacterium
GTAATATGAAAAATAAATTACAATATCTAATCCAATATGGGATAGTGATGTTGCTGAAATAATTCTGAATTTAGAGAAACTACGTTCAAAAGAGTTACATGTGGAAATTCTACCATATATTTTCTTTCAATTGAAAAATATTTTTCAATTGCTTGAGACATTGGGTTCTGTTAGGATGCAAGAATGGGAAGACTCTTAAATTACGCACTGCTTATGAAACTAGGTTTACAAGTAAAAATGTGGAGGATAATAAACCCATTGTCTATATTTTATACTAATCCAAACATATAGCCCGCGACTTTAGTCGCGTGGGTGAAGTTTAGTCATTCGCATAATGTAATTATGCGAATATTTTCTAATGTAAGCCACGTACTTTAGTGCGTGGCAGTTCACTGATAAAAATAAATATTATGACATGCTTAGTACTGCAAATTCCTTAAAAAGTATAGACGTTTTAAAATGGACGAATTTATACAATCAATTTTGTAAACAGTTATCTATTACGTGGTGTAATAGAAAGTCTCACCGAAAAAGGTTTCATTTCGGATTTCTTAAACAAAAACTAATTTATAAACTTGCCAATTCATTTCAAAATACAAACTCTACTATTCCAAACGGATAATTGGGTTCAATTCCATATATTGATTCTGTTTCATCAATATGTTTTGCAGTTGCTATGACATATGTTTTTCCATAAATTTCGTATGTACCATTAACTTCCAAATTATTTATATCATCTAGAGAACTTAAAGTATCTGTAACTGGTATTTTAGCAATTTCCAATAATTGATATGATGGTAAATTGATAGCGTTTAAGTTTATGTATTTAACATTTACTGGAACCTTTGTGCCTTTATCGTCGCAAGTGTAATATGGGCCCTCTATTTTTGTGATTGTCGCAAAGAACAATTTGTCATTAAGTACTTCAGCTCCATTTGTTATACTTGTGTCGTTATCTGCGTAATTTATAATTTTTTCTTTTTTCTCTGGCTCTTTTGGATTTATGAAATAAAATCCTGTTGGAATAGGTTGGTCTGATACATATGATTTATCAATAAGTTCATATTTAGCTAGAAGTTTATTTTTATACCAAGACAATACTGTTCCACAATTATACATCTCGCATATAACATCTATTTTGGTCTCTTTTTTTGATTTTTGATTATATACGATATTTTCAAAGCCTTCCCATAATGCTTTCTTGAAAAATAAGAATTCGTTATTTGTGGAATTTGTAGGATAACTATAAGAATAACCTTTATGTACATCGCTATCTGTTTTGTGCTTTCTAAGCACATTAGTAGTATTAATAATTTCAGTAAAAGCATTGTCTTGTAGATTATACTTATTAACAGTTGCAGCTGTAGTAAGAAGTAAGTTTTTCTTATCATTTGTAAACATTATATCTGTATATTTACCATTATTTGCGGGAATTTCTTCTAATTTTTTTGTTTTAACATTGTAAATGTAAGCCTTGCCGTCATAAACATATGCAATTATGTTTTTTTCTTGATCAATGTCAAAATGGTGATCGAGTATTGTTTCTTTATCGTAGTACGGAATGTTTTCAATACTATCTAATCTGCCATCAGTTATTACCTTCAAAAATGTTATGTCAGTTTCATCTGTTACTTTGAGTGTTTTTGCTATATTGAATTTAGTTTTGTCTATATATTTAGGTTCATGATCCGAGATTGTGCAATTCAATGATTTGGTTGTTAGATTTGTGCCTTCTTTGTGGTTTTCTGAATCATTAATGTCTACTTGGCTTGTACTTTTCTTATGAATTTGTGAGTTGTTAATAGGTGTTTTTGTTTTAGCAGACCGATTGTTAACAGTTGTATATGCTAATACAGAAATTATGATAATAATTGTGATTAGTAGTGCTATTAGAATAAATTTATGCGTAGAAATATATGAGTCATTATTTTTATCTGATTGATTTGTAGAGTTTAAATCTGTTTCCATTTAATCTTGATAGTTATCGTGACAAATTGTTACTAAATTAAGTTTTGATTAGGTAGCTAGAGTCACGATTGCGTTTTTCTAAATATAATTGTATATTCTATGTCTAAAGTTGTATATTACTTATTCAATTCTTAGATTGGGAATTCTATCTAATTTCTCAATATCTTTAACAATTCTACCGTCTTTTGTATAGTAGTATCCAGCTATTGCTACCATGGCGGCGTTGTCGGTGCACAACCATATTGGTTTCGGGTAATATAAATCAACATCTGCATCACTACAAACTTCATTTAACTTTTCTCTCAAATGCGAGTTTGCAACTACACCACCACCTACAACTAATATTTTAGGTTTAAATTCCCCTAAAGCTTTTTTAACTTTCATCAACAACGCATCTACAGCAGCTTTTTGAAACGATGCAGCTATATCGCGAATTTGTTGGTCAGTTAGTTTGTCTGATACATCTTCAATTTTGAATTTCTTTTTGTCAGGTCTATCTTCGTAATCGCCAACTAATTTTTTGATTGTATATAGAACCGCTGTTTTTAATCCTGAGTAGCTCCATCTGTAATCATCGCTATTAGCCATTGGCCTTGGAAACTCAAATGCATTTTCATCACCTTCTTTTGCTAAAGCCTCAATTTTAGGTCCAGCAGGGTAGGGTAGTCCGAGCATTCTACCGACTTTATCAAATGCTTCGCCAATTGCATCGTCTATTGTGTAGCCGATGTGTTTAAATTGTAGATGGTTTTTCATTAAGTAAAGATCAGTATGCCCACCTGATATTGTTAATGCTAATAAGGGGAATTCAAAATCGTTAACACCAGAATAAGATGTACCTGTTTCGTCTCGCACCAAGTTTGAATATATATGCCCAACCATATGATTTACAGCGATTATTGGTTTATTGTATTTGGTAGCTAATTCTTTTGCTTTGGATATTCCTGCTTCTAGTGCTATTGCAAGGCCTGGACCGTATGTTACGGCGATAAAATCTATGTCAGACATAGATTTTATCGCCCCATTTGTTGCATCGCTTGCATCATCAAATGCCTTTTCTAGCGCTTTTGGCAAAAATTCTATATGTTGTCTTTTCGCTTCAGTAGGAACTACGCCTCCCCATTTTTCATATACTTTTATTTTTGACCAAAATACGTTGGCTATTAGATTTCGATTTTTTGTTATTGCTATGCTTGTATCATCACAGCTTGTGTCTATTGCTAGTATTTTCATAAATTACAAATTATCCGCACTGTATGAAGTAGGGTGAAACTTACCCTTGATCGAGATTCTTCATAAATTACATGTTAATTAATTGCACTATGGCTCAAGTCTGAGTTCTGTGCCACAACATACTGCATTATTTTATCTCAGCAACCTCAACATTTCTTGTATTTTCCGTATCATGCTCAAAATAAATTTTCACCAAGCCAACATTCAGTTTGCTAAACTTCTCATCTAAATAATTCTCAAACTTATCATACCACTCTATTAACACAATATTTTTTGCACCAAACAAATTATTACTAACAATTTCATCAACTTCTTTTTCGCTTTCTAATCTATATAAATCTATATGATGTAAATATCTTTTGGTGGAATTCGACTGATTGTCGTCATTGCCAGCACTATTGTTAAGGCTACCTGCATTGTTTCCATTACCATCGTTACCTTCATTACCATCTTCACCATCAGTTTCCCCAACTAAATACTCCCTATGAATTATAAAAGTAGGTGAAACTACATTTTGCTCAACTCCTAAAGATTCAGCCAACACTTTAGCAAAAGTGGTTTTTCCAGTTCCTAAAT
>JALWZX010000019.1:3787-6982 GCA_027002375.1 candidate division WWE3 bacterium
TCGCCAATTAAACCAACAACTAGCGGTTGATTTCCCCCTAAAAATATCTCCATAATTTTGTCTGACACCAATTTTAGCTCGTCAAGCGTAATGCCATTAAACGTTGTTCTCATAAGCAGTATTTTAACAAATTATTGATTATTATAAACAAAGAGTGTTAAATGTATTGAGTGAAGCTTTGTAACTTGAAATTAAGTGTTTTCTGTGTATACGTTGTAGAAAACCTGTGATTGTCTATTCATCTCATATCGAATGGATGTTTTGGCATAGAAAAATAATTAAATATGAAAATTGTAAAATTATTAATTGACATGCTTGTAACGTTGATACTATCTTCTGTGGCAGTATTTGGCGCTTCATATCTTTTCAGTGGTGTTACATTCGATTCAACTCACGCATTAATTTTAACCGCAATCGCATTTGGTATTGCCAACGTAACAATTAGACCGATACTACATTTTATATCATTGCCATTATCCGTAATCACACTTGGGTTATTTGCTTTTATAGTAAATGGTATTGTCGTTTTACTAGTTTCGTGGTTTATACCTGGTTTTTCAGTAGACGGTATTTTTACAGCCATTTTATTTAGTATCGTTATGGGAATTATCAACGTTATACTTAATGCAATATTTAAATAGTTTCTTCTCAAAGATATTTATTAGTCTAGGTATTCTACGTAACATAACCTAGACGAATAAAGTATATTGAATTCCCCTTAAACAAATTATGAAAATAGACACAAAATATTCAGTAATCACATTTTTAAGAGGCATGGTTATGGGAATTGCAGAAGTAATACCCGGTGTAAGTGGTTCTACAATGGCATTAATAATGGGAATTTACGACACTTTTATCGGATTTTTAGCTCAAATATCAGATTTTGTTAAGGAAATTATCAAGTTAGTATTAATGAAATCTACATTTAGCGACATAAAGAAAAAGTTCTTTGATATTAATTTCAAATTCGGTGTATTCTTAGCAATTGGAATGGTTTTCGCATTTGGCTTATTCGCACATGTTATTAGTTATTTCATAGAAGTTTACCCAGTTTATATATTCGCATTTTTCTTTGGATTAGTTCTAGCATCATTACCGATTCCTTATAAAGAAATGAAAAATCGTGGAATTAAAGAATTGGTGATATTTCTATTAACTTTCGGGGTAATATTTTATTTATTAGGTGCTAGCCCGCCAACAACAGTAACAGACCCATCATTTTTGCTAATGTTTGTAGGTGGGTTCTTTGCAATATCGTCAATGCTTTTACCAGGAATAAGCGGATCATTTATATTGTTGCTCATGGGCCTATATGGATACGTAATTGAAGTAGTAAAAAACGCTACACAGCTAAAAGCTTCTACAGAAGATTTACTAAAAATTATGACATTAGGGTTGGGGATCATAGTCGGATTTTTAGTTGTATCAAAAATCTTAAAATTCCTACTAAAAAATTACAACTCATACTTAATGGCATTTTTAATTGGTTTAATGATGGCTTCTCTAAGGGTCTTGTGGCCATTAAATTATGCAGATGAAATGATTGTTACGCAGAATACAGATGTTATTGCTATTGTAGTTGGGTTAGTAGGGTTTTTAATAGTATTCTTGTTGCAACGAACATCGGTAAAAAAGGAAATTAAGAAAGCAGAAAAAGAAGTAGAGGCAATTGAAAAAGACATTAAAGAAAAGATTTAGGTGTAGTGTTCGGTTTTATGCTGTTTTATATGGAGGGTTTCCAATAATGAAATATTCATCTTTACCAATTGATCTATAACCAAACTTCCGTGTTACCTTTAAAGATCCTATGTTTGAATCAGCTATTGATGTAACAGCGGTTTTGCCACTAGAAATTATAGATTTGATTAACAAATATCTTTCGTCAGTAGCAAACCCCCTGCCTCTAAAACCTTCTTTTGTGTAAGACATCGTTTCTACATATTTAGGAGTTATAGCTTCCGCAGAAGCAATAGATACAATGGCACCATTAACTACTGAAATAACAACTAACCCTTGAGAAATAAATTCTCTCAATCGGTAGGGTGTATAACTTGCGAATTCCTCATCATTCTTAGCTGTATTGTTAATTAGGTCTATATCGTCAGTTCTAGCTAACCTAACAATTTGTGGGTTTCTAAAATTATAATTAGGAATTCTATCTAATACATAAGTTTTGCAAGAATGATATCTAATCACTCTATTTAATAAATTTTGAACCTTCTTACCCAAAAGTCTGCTATATTTTGCGTCAACAGAACAACATGTCCAACCATCAATTGTTAATAATAAATCCAAAAATGTATCTGGGTCATTCACAAAACCAGTAGGTTCTTCTGAATCTTTATAAGTTCTAAAAATAAGATTACCGTCTTGTGTATAAAGTTCACTTTCTGAAGTTTTTACAATTGTCACACCATTGTGCTCGACAACCTGTGTATCTAAATTCATTAGCAAATCTATAAAGTAAATATTTTCAGGTGTATCTTTTATATTTCCTAAAAGTTCTTTAATTTTAGGGTCTTGTGTCTTAGTTTTCATGAACATATTATAGCATTATCGTCATAACTGTTGTTGATTTTAATACATTAGACTACAATTTATATGTAATGGGGCAAATTATAAAGATAAAATGTAACTGCGGTGAGTTACTATTTAAATATTTCAAAGACAAAAAAGGTAAACTCATTAAGTGCTATCTAGATGAAATTAGAGAAGATTATGTTGGTGGTGTAAGAGAAATGAAAGATGGTGATATACCTAAGTGCCCTAAATGTGGTAAAGAATTGGGTGTAATTACAATGGTTCATGGTAGACCAGCACTAAAGATAAAACAAAGCACAATTTCGATGAGAACTTAAGTGCTTTGCATATGTATATAATTTCAAATTTACGTCAATTGTAACTGTATAATATTGTACAGTTATAGTTACCTTAAATTCTATTAAAACATTTGCTGATAATTAACCTTCAGCTGAAAAGAGAATAATATACCCATTAGGGTCCTCTATCGCAAATTCTGTAGTACCATAATCTGTCTCATGTATTTTCTTAACAATTTTCACATTTTGTTTGGGTCTAGGGTACTTTAGCACATAGTATGTGCTAGAATACTAAGCAATGAAGCTAAAAAACAAGTATGTAAATCGTACGCACATTTCTGAACGTAAATTTAGAGAAATTTTACGTTACTTTTGT
>JALWZX010000020.1 GCA_027002375.1 candidate division WWE3 bacterium
TTTAAAACATTGGTCATAATGAGGAGAGTTTATCAGTTTGTCTTGTTATTAATACCTTTTCTTCCGTTTCACCAACACAAAATGTCCATTACACCATAAAATTAGTAGCTCATCTTTGCAGCCCGGCGCCAAGACTATGGGTTGAAGGGCGGTTGTGATTTTTATAATACACCGCGAGAACGATCTCACTACTACGTAGCCCGTGGCTTTAGTCGCAACAACTCTAATGTAGTTATGCGACTATTCCATAATGTAAGCTAGGGTACTTTAGTGTGTGGTTCGTCACTTAAAATTGCTGTTATATTAATTAACGTTGCAATGTAATATAGCAGAAGCGTTTTGCCATTCAATTGGAACGTGATTCCAATCTGTATATTCATTGCTACACCCATTAGTATAGTAATTATTTTTTCTTTTTAGTTGAATAGGTGATTCTCCAAGTGTGCCATCTTTGTTTGTTACATATAAATATAATGGGTGACATTGATCATCTTTTACTCCGTCTATATCTATTGTGAAATTATGATTCCCATATCCATCATCCACATTGGCCATGTCTGGGGATAATTCATCTGCCCTTATACTTTTTAGCAATATTCCGCCTTGATTATACGGATTATCCATGTAAATTTTTACTTGTGCGGGTTCGTCTAAAGCATCTTGATCTACTGCCATTCCTTCTATGGAGCATTGTGTATATCCCAAAGCTCTTGTCACATAGCCTTCTGGGGTATATATCTTTATTCCGTTTGTTTCATCGCTAATAACCTGATATCCCCCAGGACAACTATCATTCGATCTGCTTATTGGCTTTATTATATATGAAATTTCTCCTGACTCAACGTATACATCAGAGCTTCTATTGTAGTTATACGTGTAATTAGCTGGAATTATGTCTATTAGCTCGTCAAATATAAATGCCCCGTATCTAGTTCTTCTATATATATGCAAATCAACATCTTTTGGGCCGTCCCACGATATTGTAGAAAATCCGCCAGGTTTTGTTCCATATGCTTGTGTAGCGTCCTGATAAAAGTGTAATGTAGCATTTGTTATCACTTTTGTGCATTGATTATATGAACATTCAATTACACCAGATGCATTTTGCCAACCATTTGGAAGAGTTTCACCACAGTTTAATGTGTCATCGCTGTCTTTCCTTGGTAGTAAAATATTATCGCCCTTGGTCCCGTTCATATTATCCGCATAGGCATACAATAGGTGGCATCCACCAGATAATTTACTGTTATCTAATGTTATTTCGAAGTTATGATTGCCCCTTCCACTGCCCAAAGCGTTTTCCAACTCTCCATTATATATATTAGCTTCCCCTGTACCTACTAAACTGCCCCCACTTGAATTAGATTCGTCAGCATAAACTTTTATATTAACAGGTTTATTTAATATGTCTTTATCTAACGCCCACCCTTTGATGTTACAGGTTGTGTCGCCGTTTACTTGACCTACAAGTCCTGCTGGAGAATGTACTTTTACCACATCACTTGCTCCTTCTTGTATATTTAAACCATTTGTACAATCTCCTACTGTATTATCAGGAATTATCTTATATCTATACTCGTGATCAGATTCTACTGTAGTATCAGTATAGTTGTGTGTGTTTGTATCTATGTTCGATTCTAATGTAGTCTCGTTATCGTTTTCATCTATTCTTTTTACTGTTAGATTAACATCGGGTCCTGTATGGTTGTAATCCCAACTTATATCAATTGTGCTATTTGATAATGGTATTAAATGTTGTTTTAACCGTGTTCTAACATCTGATACTACTCTTTCGCAAGATTGACCGTGCCCTATATTTACAGATAACCCTTCTATTTTACAGGTTTTCTTTTGTCTATGACCTCTATCGGCTCCTGCTGCTATATTAAATGTTATAATTCCATCGTTGCCACCTCTTGTCCTATCTATTTCTTTTAGTCTCTCTATTGGAATCGAATATTCACTTCCATCAGTTCTTGTGCATATTTTGTTCCGTCCTGTTCGTTCATCCTGTTTCTCAATATATGTGCCTTTTCGACCAGTATTAAAATCTTCATTTATAGGTGCGCCTCTTCCTTCTCGCCAATAATGATCTTGTTCCTTTGGCAAGTATTCTATGGCTTTATCGGCGTATATTTTAAATCCTTTCTCATATTCTGCATTGGCAATTTGCGATTCAACACATATTTCTACATATTTCTTTCCATCATTCCCAGTTACAACAGTAGCCTCTTTTATTGATGGGGGAACTTCAGACAAGTTTAAATAATTCATATGGTTTCCAGTATCGCAATAATTTCTCCATGGAGCGATGGGTTCTGATGTACCGCCGCAAGACGTGGCTGTTATCTTTACGTTATTTACATCAAGTACCTGCCAACACTCACCACTATTATCGCCGAGGTCTGCTGGACACATATGAGGATTTGTGGTTATGGTACAACTTCCCCCAACCGCAGGCATATTCCTTTTTGCCCATAATTCATTGGTGTTTGGATTCTTTTGAACACATTCATACGTCCCTCCAGTATTTGGACCAAATCCGGTTGGCCTTATGTTATACATTCTTCCGTCCATAAGGTTTACATTCGGTGTATTAATTGAAAAACTAACCGTTTGTCCTGCTCCAACAACCAAATTTGTTTGCCCGACAACAGATTGGTTTTGGTCCTTAATTTGTATATTTGTACCAGAAGGTGGAGTTCCCACATTTTGACATTCTAGAGTTCCAGAAATTGTTGAACTTGGTCTCTCCTGTACACTAATTGTGACAGATCCCGTTGATGATTTATTATATGCATTATAGCAAGTTAACGTATAAGTTTTATTTCCTGTTGTTGTAAATGGTCCAACTGATTGTGTTCCTGTAAAATCTTTTCTTCCATTCCACTCTCCACTTGCATAACATACACTTGCACCGGTCACGTTCCACGAAAGAATTGATGTGCCTGTATCCTTGTATACATCTGTTGCAGTTGCATTAAATGTAATTGCCGGTAAAGCGTTGTTGCCTGGATCGACACATACATCATTCCCTATAGCACCAAATGTTACTGCATGTACAACATTACCTATCATTCCTTGCGCACCTTCTGGTGTGCAAACGTTACTTGTATCACATGTACTTAGGTGTAGATTTATAGCGTATGGTTCAAAAAGATGTTCTTCAAGTGTTTTCATGTTTGTTAGGTAAACTCTATCATTCTGAAAATCGTATCTAAAGTTGTAAATATCCTCTCCATTATTTGCCAGCCCACCATTATTATCATACAACTTAAGTTGTAACGTCCGTTGACCAATGTTATCGCCGACATAGTTAAAAACAAAATTGTCAAAATCTCCGCTCCAAGATGTAATTTTTGGGCTTTCCCAAACATATGTCTCGGAATTAACGTAATCATATTGACTTACGACTATCTGAACATAACCATCTGGGTCTGGCCTAAAAAACTCAGAATTAGGGCATGTTATTTTTCCACCGATATTAACAGTTCCACTGTTAATATCGGGGCAATCATCGAAATGAATATCAAACCGAGTTGAATAGATTTGTTCGCCTGTATCATGTCTCGTAATGGAACCATTTGGATTATAGTTAAAGTTAATGTCTAAGTTATCCATAACCCCTTTCTGCGTTGAGTCAGCAAATTCCAATGCATGCATTGTGTATGTTATATTTGGATCAGGGGTTATCTCATCCAATACCAATTCATAAGTGCTATCACTTTTTGAATCAACAGTTTTATCCAATAACGATATTTTAGCTTCGCTACCTAGAAGGGTTCCTCCATCTCCACAGGTTATATCACCATCAAAATGCACTTCTTTATATGCACCAATTTGCTGTGGACATTGTGCAAAATCATAGAATAGCTGATCAGGGTTTAATCTACTTGGGGCGCCATCGTTCTGATCGAAATTTACGAGTTTACCATCGGCTGCTACAACGACATTGGCGCTTGGTGATTCAGATATTGCTTGACTACTGTTTTGTAATACTAATGAATATTTAATAGAATTAAGATAGGTTTGATTATATTCATATTGTGTTGTGCAAAAGTGTCCCGGACCATCCGAACATTTAAATGCATCGGGCACAGCGCTACTGTTATCTGATGCGAAACCCATTAGTCCAGCTCGCATTGGATCATATTTGTCAGTATAATTCATTACACCCAAAAATGGCCACGGTATTGGATGTCCTTCGCATAAAATTTGGCCCCTAAGTGTTATTTTACCCTGAAAAACTTGGCAAATCGGCATATCAAAATTTACGTTTGTACCATCACCAACGTAATACGTACTGCCAGACATGTGGTCGATTACTATTTGACCAGCTGGATTTACCTTTATTTTGTAATTTTGATTATATCCTGTTGGTCCGCTGTATAAATTAACTTCATAGGTATGTGTGCTATCATAAAGTATATCTTTAAAAGAAAAATTCCCATTCGTTGACAGTAGCACCTCTTTGATTGGTGTTTGGGCAGTTACATCATTTATCCCAACTGTATAATCAAGTGCTTGTGAACCATCCATACACTCTACAGATCCTGATAAATCATATGTTCTTTTATATCCCTCATTTGGATTAGTTCCGAACTGACAATCGTTAAAGTCATAATCCAATGCATTCAACGGAACTTGTCTTGCATCTAGTCCATTCATTAGATCGAAAAACACCATTTTACCTTCATCGTCGACTACCATGGGTATACTATGTGTAGCTAGTACTTCATTATTTGATGCATTTTCTATAACATATTCACCTAAATTATAAAAATTGTACGAATTTGGATCGCTTGAATACAAAAACGGTTGACTATCAAATCTTTTTTGATCAGTATTGTCACCAACAAAAACATTGCCTGTTGCACCTGAATTCCCAGTATTTTTGTACTTAAAATACCCTCTAACATTTGAAGGTAACACATTTTGTTGGCATGTAAATTGTCCACCGACAGATATTGTTCCGTCGTAGTATTTACAAATTGGTGAATCCAGCTTTACCGTATTTGTTGGTCCTACATATCTTTGATATTTCGCGCCTTCATCAGTATCCTCGGTTAATTCAATATCGCCTGATTGTGTTATGTTCATGTCTAAATTGTAAACATATCCGATTTCAGGCTTGATGTATTGTAATCTATAAGAGTCAGAGCCGTCATATTCAAAGCCTGGCAATGCAAATGAACGATCCCCCTCATTTACAGTTGTTGATACAACGACAATTGGTTCAGAACCATTAAAACGTAAAACCTTTAATTCAACGGGTTGTCCCCTAATTGCATCGGCAAATGAACATGTGGCCTCACCCGATAATACTAAATTGTCAATATGTATAGGAGCGTTTGGGTCGGTCGCTTTTAGCATGCTTACGTCGTCAATGTAGAATACATTTTCATCGTTGGTTGTAGAAGTAACTTGAATTGAGATATCCTGTGCATCGTTTCCAGTTGTTACTTCAAACGAAAAATATTCCCAAGTACCTTTAATCTCAGGTTCAAATGTCTTAGATATTGACTCATTTGTGTTAGTTGTTATAGCTGGTATCGAAAGTTTTGCACTTCCTTTTTCTGTAAAAAGGTTAGCTGAAAACAAGTACTTTGTATTAGGTTCTAAGCTGAGTACTTGTAACATACCGATATCTGCCGCATTTGCAATTATTTTTTGTGAAAAATTCCCACCTATTTTATTTATAGAATCTAACGAATAATTTTGATAAACATATGGTGAACCTATCCGTAACCAGCCATTTCCTAAATATCCGGTGTTGCAGGTGTATTCATCCTGTGTTGTCATAATGTCAACTTTCCTTTTTTCAAGTTCGTCTTCATGTAACAAAGCTGGTTGTTCTTCTTCTGTTTCAGTTTCTACAGTTTTCACTGGTGTTACATTTTCAGCTTTTGTATTTTCTTGAGGTGTTTCGTCAACAGATTGAAGTTGTTGAGTTCCAATATCTTTTGGACCTTCACTGTCTATATCTAGCTTCTCGTTTGAAATTCGATCATCAGTTATACCTAGAACACGCGCTCCAATTTTATCTGCAGTTGGGCACTCTTTGTCAATTATATATGTGACTGCATATGTACCATTCTCAAATCCACCATTTTGTACAATATCATTATCAAGTCCTGCCATGTTAGTTATATTTAAGTTGTGCTTTGCTGCAACAACTATTACTGGCAATAAAGCGGTTAGTACTATTACTAATAAATAATCTATAAAATGGTTTTGCCTTATATTTTTTTTAAGATTATGGATATTATTAGAACGTCTCAATAAATGAACTAGACTACTACTTGGTGAGGGTTTTTGTTTTTTCATTTTTGATATTAGGATATTTTACCTACTATATAAATGTTACATGTTTTATTTTTCTGTGTAAACGGGTATTTACGATAAACCGCAAAGTAAATACAATACCAGTGTGTTGTATTTGATTGTATAGGATTTGAAAGTGTTGTTTTTCTGACCACACAGCCTTTAAGTTAGTGGTGGTTCTTAGGTGTATTGCGTGGCGGAGGGGACAGGATTCGAACCTGCGTGGACATTTCTGCCCAACGGATTAGCAATCCGCCGCTTTAAACCGCTCAGCCACCCCTCCTTAATATTCGTGTCTATCATGTATTATACAAAACTTAATTTAACATACAACGTTTGAATATTTGTGTGACTTTTAAACTTCAAAAAACAATATGCGCTCTTTTGTGTGGCTGAAAATTGTTGTTAAAGATGATATTGTATAATTAATATTAGAGTTGTTGCGAAATAACAAAACATACCCCCACTGACACCTTCATATACTCATTGCCTTGTAAAATTGTAT
>JALWZX010000021.1:0-712 GCA_027002375.1 candidate division WWE3 bacterium
GGTTAAAAATATGGAAAAGAAAAAAGTGAGTTTAGAAAGTTATAAAATAGGTACGGGAAAAAATAGGGAGAAAATTTTAGAGCATCCTTTTTATGATGTTTTGAAAATTAAATCAGAAGAAATTAAAAGTATAATAAATGATGATACTTGTAAATTTAGTTTGTTTAATAATGGTGGTGTGGTGCAGCTTATATATCCAGATGGTAAAATTGCGGATGAAATTAATTATGAAAAAAAGAAAATTTTTCCTAATGAAATGTATAAATTAGATGAAATTAGCGGGCAGTGGTACTGGCAAGGTGGAGTCAGTGTTGTGAACAGTAAACAGGGAGATAAGAATGGTATTGAGGTTTTAGGTGTGAAAGTAGGCACTGATGTGGATATTACTTTAGATAGGGGTTTGGGTCTTTGCAAGACATTAAAGCAGGTTAAAAGTGATAATTGGGTGGATAATTGGATGAATAAATGGTTGTTTTAGATGGTGAGGTTGTCAAGCTATATGCTTGACAACTTTGTTAAAATATGCTATAATGACATGTCAACCAAAAGAGGTTGATTTTTGTTTACAATAAGTACTAGGCAGTAGTTGCACAGCACTTAGGTAACAAATATGTCCAGTAAGCAAACGTTGTCGCGTTTAGTTTGTGGACATTCTCGTGATTAGCGAGATTAATAAGTTATTATAATTAATGAGTAATATTATTAAAGCAAG
>JALWZX010000021.1:722-1920 GCA_027002375.1 candidate division WWE3 bacterium
GTTATCTTTGTTAAAGATGCTTTAGCCGAAGAAAATAAATATGTAAAAATTATAACTAAGGAGCCAGTATCGGCTAGTATTGGAAGGAAAAAATTAGGTGCAGAAGTTATAGAATTTAAAACTAAAGGAGATGAAGAAATTGAAGCGTTAAATAAAAAAAGATTAGATATTTATAAACGTAAGTTAGAGTTGTCTAAATTTAGAGAAGGTGAGCAGAATATTTTGGTAACAGGGTATTCTTCTACGCCAGACCAATGTTGGGGTGATCCTTTTCAAACAGCTAGTGGAACTAGGGTTCATCGAGGAACGATGGCTTGCCCAGCACAGTATCCATTTGGAACAAAAATTGAAATTGAAAATGTAGGTACATTTATCTGTGAAGATCGTGGGGGTGCGATCAAGGGGAACCACTTTGATATGTGGTTTACGTCTAGAAGGGCAGCCTTAAATTGGGGAAAGAGGGTTTTGGTTGCGAAGATTAGTAAGTAGAAGAGCGAGTAAAGCCAGGCTTATAAAGCCCCCCTTCGCTGAAGCTATGAGGGATAAATTCCTCGATAGCGGAGCGCTAAGCCTGGTTTTTAGCGAGCGGATAGTGTGGAGTATAGCCGAAAGTCTATAAAGTCCATAAAGTCTATAAAGTCTATAAAGATTCTGCTGAGTAAGAATTTATAAAGTTTATGGGACTGGAAATAAAAGTAGTGAGGTGTTTTGCCTCACTGCTTTTTTGTTAAATCACTTCCTTGTATGGTTATAAGAAAGTGGTTGTTTTTTGGCATTTTAAAATCAATTTCACTTGACTTCTTCTTCTTCTTCTTCTTCTTCTTCTTCTTCTTCTTCTTCTTCTTCTTCTTCTTCTTCTATAATAGATTGTGTTAATTGAGACACTATTCAAAAGGTGTTTTTTACATTAAAGTTTTTTAGAAGGGGTGAGCTATGGAAGTAGATAAGGAAAAATTTCAACCGATTGAAGAGGTTCGCATGCCGAATGATCAAAAAGAATTTCTTGTGAATGACTGCAGGATAAAATATGCTTATCAAGATGGTGATGATTGGTATATAAAAAAAGATGGCTGATGTGGAACAGTCTATTTCCGTGGTCACGGAATAAGATCTAATGGATGGGAGAAGTTACCTGGTTAATACTTTTTCATATTTCCATAAAAGAGCAGATGTTGTAAATTATGACACTTGCTCTTGT
>JALWZX010000022.1 GCA_027002375.1 candidate division WWE3 bacterium
ATTATGTTCTTTATATTTTAGAAATAGTTTCTCTGATGTGAAATAAGTTGCTACAAAAATAATTGTAACCAATTTCGCAAGTTCGCTAGGCTGAAAAGAAATTCTTCCTATAATTGGAAGTGCTGGAAATATGCCAGACGGATTTAAAACTATCCATCTTCTTGCGCCATAAACATTTGGTGCAAAAGGCGTAGGAATAAGTATAAACAGTAACATTATCAATGTACCGATAAACAAATAGGGCGAATATCGTTTAAGTATATCTAAATTAATTTTTGATAATATATACATACCTGCAAGACCTATGGTTATCCAACCAATTTGTTGAATTAAAAAGTGGTATTTCTTTCCAAAATTTAGATCAGAATATATAACAGAAGACTCATAAACCATAAATAAGCCAAAAATTAACAAAATGAATATCATAACTAAAAATAGTGAATCTACTTTTTTACCATGAGTAAACAAACTCTGTTTTTTATGCCTTTTTTTTGTGTTATTTCTAGAAAGAAACGAGTGCATAGTATTAAAATGGCTTTTGGTTCTTTTCATAAAATATTATTACCTGTACATAGTTAGACTATGATATTATCTAAATATAGCTATATTAATGATAACAATTAATGTGTGATATATCATCAACATTATCGTTATTTGAATATAGGCAATTATGACATATTTAAGAAAAGTTTTACGCAAAGTTCTATCTATAGAGACTAAATTAGTCTTAAGAAAACATAAACCATATGTAATTGCAATATTGGGCGAAAAAGATTCATCATATATTCGTGAAATAATTTATGCAATTGTAAAAAGCGATTATAATGCAAGACGAAATTTAGAAAAAACCAATAGTGAGTTTAGTATTCCATTAACCGTATTTGGCGAACTAAAATATCCTGAAAGTGACTTGGCATGGTTAAGAATAATATTAAAAACATTATTACAACTTATTTATATAAGGCCATACAAGCATCATTTAATACTGCAACTACATGAAATTGAACCATATATTTTGAAACACTGGCTGAAAATAATAAATCCTAATTTAATAATTGTTACAGACAAACTAGACGTAGGTTTACAAGAAATAACAAAAGAAAAACAAGTTATATATATAACTGCCAATGATATTGAAAACATTAAAGATAACAGCGTTTTTATAAAAAAATTGTCTCAATCACTTCATATTCCACAAAATGAAATAATCAAGCAAATCAAGTCTTCAAAACCTATTAATCCTAGAATTAATATACTAGCTGGTAAAAACAAAAATATTATTATCGATGCTAGGTACTACTACTACCCAATCTCAATGAATACAATATCAGAAATTACTGATTTAATGCCCGGTAATAAATACGTAGTAGGGAATGTAGAAAATATACGACTTCCACATAATTATCACGCATTAAAGCCAGAAGAAATAGATGTTAACACAAAAGAATCTGTTTTTATTTTCATTGGCCCAAAGACAAACCATATAAACGACATGCGCCGTCTAGCATTAAATGAATTAGAGATATGAAAAATAAGCAAAGTGAACAAGCACTAATAAACAAATCGAAGAAAGATATTAAAGATTTTGGGGAAATCTATAAGTTATATAATCAAAAAATATTTAGATATTTTTTAGTAAGGGTAAACAGTAAGCCTACAGCGGAAGATTTAACATCTATAACATTCGAGAAGGCATTAAAAAACATAAAATCATTTCAATGGCAAGGCGTTTCTATATCTGCTTGGTTGTATCAGATAGCTCGAAATTCCTTAATTGATTACTATAGAAAGGAAGGAAAGAAAAAAGAAATACAAATAACCGACGAGAACAATATAAAAGACGAAAGTTCTTCAATTGAAACACAAGCAATAGAAAAAGATGGCGCAACAATCATACAAAACATAATTGATCAGTTACCGAAACGGGAACGAAATATTGTCAGACTAAAATTCTATGAAGGTATGACAAATAAGCAAATTGCTAAAACATTGGATATAACTGAAACCAACGTTAGCACTATACTTCATAGAACAATGAAAAAATTGCACGAGTTATTGGCCACAATGTAGTGAAAATCGCAATTAACTATGTGACAACTTCTACATGTAGGCTTCTTAGATTATCTATTATGTTAGGTACAAAATTAGATATAGAAGCAAAATTATCTAAAACAGTATTACCATTCGCAACAACTCCAGACAGAATATGCATTGCGTTCCAGCTTTTATCTACAACACTAATTTTAACTGGCGATATATCAGCCGGTTTAACTTGCAATAATGTGTACTCGCCCTCACCGATGTAAGTAACCCTACCCCCAACCATATTAACCGATTTCACAAACTCGTCTAGGTCATCAAAGTGTTTGATGAGTACACTTGTAGGCTTAGTTAAAAATTTTGCAAAGAAAATCAATAAGAAAGCAACCTCGCTAATACTACGGTTTGTATAATCATAGCTTTCTTGAAAGGAATAATTATTTTTCCATAATTTTAGTTTACTATCTTCGATAACTTCGTATTGAACTCCAAATTCATTTAGAGTAAGTAAATACTGTAATGATTGTGATAAATCGAAATTCTCAATTACTACTTCTTCATCCGATAGGGCCCCTATAGAAGAAAAAAGGTTAAATTCCACCTGATTATAACTAGAAACTATCTCAATATTTTTCTTTGTTTGCTGTTTAATATATTCTAACTGCTGAAATCTGACATCATTTTCGTTATATATAACATGCATTTCGTCTATAACTTCTTTTAACAACAATCTTGATGCAACCATAGTTCCAAAAGATTCTCTTACGTCAAACGATTTCTCAATATTAAGTAACTGTGGCACATGAATGTGACATTTATTTTCTTCTAGGTTAACTGTAACATCAAATCCTAGTTTTCTGTAAAATTTAATAACATCTCTTGACGACGACTTTATATAACACTCTAGAGTTTTCTTTAGCATAAGTGGAATTAAAAGATGCTCGTAAAAATCATAATCATTTATTAACAAAATCGATGACAAATCATTATTTAAGTCAGAAGTTTCTACAGATATCGAATTTTCTGTTAGCCAATTCACTTTAAATCCAATTTGCTGAAAAATAGACAAAAAGGTTAAAACAACGTTACTTCGTGGAACATTTTTGATTGTAAATTTGTCTTGATACATAGCACCAAGTACAAGATTAAACATAGCCGAAATTGGATCACCCGATAGCGATACTGTTCCGTATAACGGTTGATTTCCCTTGATAGTTATCTTATTGATTTCGCCATTTGAGGTATTCATATTCACTTAACTATACTATGTTAAAACACTCTTTTCAAAAGCAAACATATATGATCAAATCATTTTTTAGTTGTTTAGCTCTATATCTGGTGGCAAACCATAATATACGGCTAGCTTTTCTGCGACATTCATCCATAGTGGAACAGCAGTTTCAGACGACCATGAACTTGGAAATCTAGGCTCTTCTAGTTTTATTAACATCACAAAGTTTTTGTAATTAGTAAAATACCCCACAAACGTAGCATTAGTTCTATCTTTTGCATAACCACCCTTCTCTGGAATTTGCGCAGTACCTGTTTTTCCAGAAATATTATACTTTTTGGAAACAAAAAATTTTGCTTCACCACCAGCTACCGCTTGCCTAAGCATCTCAGTCATTGTTTCAGCGGTAGTTTTAGAAATCGGTTCACTAAAAAGTATTGGTTTTATATCTATAGTTTTGTCTTTTGTAATAATTTTTTTAACAACCATTGGTTTCATAATTTTGCCGTTGTTCGCAAACGCAGAAAAAGCTACGGCTACCTGAAGTGGCGTAGTTGCAATACCTTGCCCAAAAGATGCATTTGCAATTTCGATGTCTTTCATTGGAAATTTATTGTATATTATTCCACTTTCTTCACCATCTAAATCTATGCCTAACTTTTGGCCAAAGCTAAATTCTTTAAAGTATTTCATTAAATTTTTATCACCTACTTTAAGCCCTACCCAAGCAGCACCTAAATTATTTGAGTGTTGCAATACACTTATCATTGTTTCCTCACCATGGTGCTTACCATCCCAATTGTCAACCAAATGCCCAGAGAAATATTTCGGCCCGTTATCGTGATAAACAGTATTTGGAGTTATATAGTTTAAATCTATTCCTGTAGCTATGGTTAAAGCTTTTATAACTGATCCTGGTTCATATACAGTAGATATTGCATCGTTTCTAATAACCTCTTCAGGTACATCTTTATATCTTAATGGGTAATAAGTGGGAACATTAGCCATAGCCAATACATAACCCGTTTTAGGGTCTAGAATAATAGCCGTACCAGATTTAGCATTATATTTTTTAACACCTACTTCTAGTTCATGTTCAATAATATATTGAACATTTCTGTCGATAGTAAGAACTAAATCACTACCATCTATGGGCTCTATCACCTCTTGTTTCCCCAATAATATTGGTGTACCATTGGCTGATTTTTCTTGATACAAATACCCATCTTGCCCAGCCAAATCGCCATTGTAAAACTGTTCTAGCCCGTAATATCCTATTTTCTGCCCTTCTTTATCATCACCAACAAGCCCTAATACATGAGATAACATAGTTTGCTCCGGATAATATCTTGAATAATATTCTTCAAAATATATTCCACCCAAATTCTGTTTTTCTAAATCATCTTTAATTTCCCATGTAATCTGATCAGAAACTTTAGCCCAACCTCTTTTTTTCTTCATCTGCCTTTCTATACCATCTTTGTCAACTGTAAACTTATCACTATCATTTATTTGAGCATATTGTAAATCATCATTGAATTGCAAGCTGTTATCACCTTCATTTTCTTTTTTTTGCTTAGAATTGACCTCATCATCAACATTACCAGCATTCTTACTTGGCCCTAAATCACTAATATTTTTTTTATCAGAAAAATCGTTAGCATCCCAACCATCATACTTCGACAATATATCTACAATTTGATCTACATTATATCGTTCAACATCCACATACATAACATATTTAGATTCATTTGATGCAATCGAAAAATCATCAGACGTTAATATATCACCTCTTTTAGCATGCAAAGTTATACCGTGCCAATGTTCTTCTCTTGCCTGAGCTTTATATTTGGGGGAATTCAAAACTTGTATCTGAAAAAGGCGCAAACCTATAACAACAGCCAAAATTATTATTGCGATTTTAAATATGTTATATCTGAATGCTGAAGTATCATTAGTCTTTCGCATATCAATTTGCAACTTCAGATGATGCCAGCTTCTCATCTTTAAGATATGATATATTTCTATTTACATACCCAAGTTTCGTGGCTTTATTTTTGATATACTTCATGGAAGTCAGTGTATAATACTCATTCTTTAATTTCTCATTTTCTTTCTGTAATGACAAAAGTGTATTATATCTTTCTAAATATTCATTACCTGCTGTAGAAACTTTATCTAATAGTACCAACCTATACGCAAATATCGCAATTAAGAGAATTAACATAACAATATTTATCTTTTTTAATCTAGATGATAAAACTTGATTCATTAAAGTTTCTTTTTTGTTCATTAACTAATTATTACAGGTTTTTCTTTAAAATTGCAACTATGCACAGTTTTTTATATAACTTGTGTATAGTCTAAACTTTTTCATAAACATGCATAGTTGCACTTCGCGATGAGATATTTTCTTTGATTTCCTCATCAGAAGGCTTTACTATTTTTATTAGGTTTAGAGCGGGCGATTCTTCTAAATTTTTAGATATGGCATACTCGAGTGAATGAAATGTTATTATAACCAGCCTCGCATTTGGTTTTAATAACTCAATCGCCCGCTCTAATGAACCCTGCAAATTATCAAGTTCGCTATTTACGGCAATTCTTAGGGCTTGAAACACTCGAGTTGCTGGGTGAACTCTACTCGATTTATACTTAGACGTATTCTTTATTAATTGTGCAACATCTTTTGCTAAAATTGGCTCACACTTCGCGTCTTTTTCTTTAACAAAACTCTTAATTGCTTTAGCAAAAGCCTTTGATTGTACCTCGCCACCATATTCATAAAAAAGATTTGCCAATTGTTTCTCTGATAAAACTCGTAACAAATCTTCAGCAGTAACTTGCAATTCATTATTCATTCTCATATCAAGCTTAGTTTCATCATTAAAACTAAACCCTTTTTTCGCACCTTTAAATTGATACATGCTCAAACCAAGATCATACAAAATACCGTCAATCTCGCCTGAATTCCACCCTATACTTTTTACTGCTCTATCTATGTACAAAAAATTTTTCTGAACAATGAATAATCTTTCCTCCTTAATTTCTGCTACAAACTTCTGCTTACAAAAAGATATTGCGTTGGTATCAACATCTAAACCTAAAACTAATGCTCCTTTGCCCAAAATCGCTTTTGTATGCCCACCGCCACCTAAATTACAATCAATATATTTTCCATTCTTTTTAACTTTTAGCTCTTTAACTGCTTCTTTTAAAAGAACTGGTGTATGTTTGTAATTTAAATCGTTACTACTCATAAAATTAATATTTGGTGGAATTCAATCTATTCTTGAGTGAACCTATGAATTCCACATACAAAAAATTCTATTGATTATTCAAATCAGATAGCTTTTCACCGATAACTGAGCTGTTTTTTTCAATCTCTTTTTGCTTCTGTTGCCACTTTGATTCAGACCACAATTCAACCCAATTGCCAAGACCCAAAAATATAGCATTTTCTTTAATAGCTGAGTAATCTATAAGATATGAGGGAATTACAAATCGCCCTTGAGAATCAAGCTCAATTTCACTTGCACTACCAAGAAGAAAACGACTTGTGTCTCTTATTACGCTTGAAACGAATGGACCAGAAATTGAATCTGAAACCATTTCCTTCCATTGGACAGGTGACATAATAACAAGACATCCCTCGTATCCCTTTGTAACTATCAACTTATCACCAAGCTCATTTCTAAACTTCTTTGGAAAAGCAATTCTTTTTTTTGTTGATACCTTTTGTTTATATTCTCCAATTATCATGGTGCTATATAGCTTTCGGACAGGATTTCCACTAATCACCACCAATCACCACTACATATATTGTAGCCCATAAAGTTATGGCACACCATACGAACAATACCCGATAGAATTGGCAATCTTAATTGAATTTGGAAAATTAATAGAATCAGTTAATCAACTATCATGAGATTACGTTTACAGTAATGTGGCAACAATAGGATTGCATTTATAATATGCTACAACAACCCATTACAACTACAAATTCTCATAAATCTCATCAATTTTAACCCTGATTTGCTCTTTTGTATCTCTATCTCTTATTGTTACAGTATTATCTTCTAGAGTTGTATAATCTATAGTTACACATTTTGGTGTACCGATTTCATCTTGTGAATAGTATCTTTTACCTACGTTTCCCCTTTCGTCCCACGCTACATTTAAATCTTTTTCTACAAGCATCTTATAAACTTCATCTGCTTTTGCAACTAATTCTGGTTTATTTTTCATAAGTGGAAATACAGCGACTTGATATGGCGCAATCTTTTTGTCTAATTTCAAAACCACCCTATCATCTTCTTCTACATATGAATCTTGTAGTAAAACAAACATTAACCTATTTAAACCAATTGAATATTCAACAACATTTGGAATATATTCTTCTCCAGTTTTATCGTCTTTGTAGGTAAAGTCTACACCTGAGTATTCACCATGGCGGGTTAAATCCCAGTTACCACGGTTGTGAATTCCTTGAAATTCTTTCCAACCAAAATCAAATTCGTATTCAACATCTGTGGCAACCTTATTGTAGTGTGCTCTTTCTTTAAATTCTTGATCTCTTAGTCTTAGTTTATCTTTTGTTATTCCAAGTTCTTCTGTTAACCATTTTATGCTCCACTTTTTGAATTCCTCAAAATACTCGTCTGCATCTTTCGGATTAACATACATTTCAAGTTCCATTTGTTCAAACTCACGAGTTCTAAAAAAGTATGGCCCTACTTTTATCTCATTTCTAAATGCTTTGCCAATTTGGGCTATTCCAAAAGGAATTTTAAGTCGCATCGAATCTTTTACTAGTTGAAAATTATAAAAAATTGGTTGGCATGTTTCACCACGCAGGTAGGCTGTAGATTTCGTTTCTTCTGTGGTACCAATTTTGACTTCCACCAACTGATTAAAATATTTGGCTTTCGACAATTTATTGCCATCAGGGCTAAGTATCTTATTATCCTCAATGATTTTGTCTAATTCTTTTAGATCATAACCATCTACATTTTCGCCAATTGCGGATTCAATTATGTGATCGGCACGATATCTTTTATGAGTTTTCAAATCTTCAACCATTGCATCTGCAAACGATTCAGTGTGACCGCTTGCATCCCAAACTCGTGGATGTGAAATTATTGCACTGTCTAAACCGACAATATTTTTTTGCCTATGTACAAATTCTTTCCACCAAAGATTTCTTAAATTTCTAAGCATTTCTGCACCAAGTGGTCCAAAATCATATGTCGCTTCAAATCCACCATAAATTTCTGATGACTGAAATACAAAACCGCGTCTTTTCGCTAATGATTGAACTTTTTGAGTTAAAGTTTGTTCTTTCTTTTGATTTTGCATATTTGAATAATACTATTGATGGTGGCATTAATCAATAATTCATGTGCTACACCGAAGATAAAAATTTATCAATTTTATAATTCCATTCATCATATTTTTTGTGTAGTTTGTCTAAATTAGGAATTTCGAATTTTTCTCTATACCTTTCAAGAACTGCTATTTTATCTTCAGAATGCTTCTTTATTTGTGCTTTCACTTCATCATACTCATTAAATGCGGGATATTTACTATGAAATTTATCAGCATAACAAAGTATTTCTTCTTCTAAAGTTACAGGAATGTAATCTTTTGGCTCTGCATTAATTTTTAGTTTTACAATTTCATCTTTAGTTAAGCCGATACCTGTATGTGTATTTGCGAACCTAGCAACGCTTTCATCAAAACCTTCATCTAATATAATGTCGTGCCCAATAAATCCATGATTTATATAACCTGGCTTATTATTATCAGGATTGAGTTCCTCATCATAGCAATAATAAACACCTATATCATGCAATAGTATGCCGGTTTTAAGTAAACTTTCGTCTACCAATATATGCTGCGACTTTAGTTTTTCAACAAATTGAAATGCTATTTCTAAAACTATATTAGAATGTGTCCAATTTATATCAAACCATACATCTTTATACCTGCCTTGCGTATGTTTTTTATGAATATCTGCAATATTTTTCATATACAAATGCTACGCTTAAAATTAGCATTAATCAATAATTCATGTGCTACAATTCAAATAATGAGGTATACAAGAACAAGTGGAATCATATTAAAACGCATTAAATACAAAGATACTAACAAAATTTTAACAATATACACAAAAGATTTAGGAAAGGTTTCAGCTAAAGCAAAAGGCGTTAGTAAAATTTCTTCAAAAAAAAGAAGCCACCTAGAATTATTGTCGCTTACTGATTTATACTTGGTTAAAACAAAACCAGGTTATTTAATAACACAAGCACAATTGATTTCCCCATATAAAAATATTAGAGACAACTTTAACAAGATAAATTACGGCTACTTTATATTAGAAGTTTTCGATAAATTAGTTGAAGAAGAAAACCCTAACGAAACGCTATTCGCATTTTTGGTGAAAACCCTAGAAACTTTTGATTCAGTAGATGCAAATGAGATTTTGCCAACATTGTTAAACGCATATTTAGTGAAAATTTTGTCACTCTTAGGGTTTTATTCAAACATTAAACACTCGAAATTGCCTGAAAACATGAATAGATATATACAATTCTTAAAGGCTAATACTTATGAAGATATTTTTGGGAATTCAAAAGTTGTAGAAAACACCATTCAAGATGTTGTAGAAAATTCATTTGAGTTTTTGAAAGAGTTGGTTGAGGATGTAACAGAAAATAGGGTTAAAACTGCTTTGCAGTTTTAACCTTAATCTTATAGAAATTCACCTGAACGAATTAGTTCTGAAAATTGTTCAGGACTCACATTAGCAAATGCATGACTAATTAAGTAACCTTGAGGGTATATATGAACAAAGTGGGCCAGTGTAGGTTTGTGTCTAACATATGGACCAGCATCATAATAGGTTGCTAGTCTTATCACATTGTCAGGTTTGGTGATATCGAGCATCCATCTAAAATCGATACTAGGTAAACCATCAAGCGAGTGTGCCCCAGCTAAAAAATTAAATTCACCTATGTTCAATGCTATTGCTCTTCTATAGAATCCCCTTTCAATTTGGGTTCTAGACCTAACATATTCCATATCTCTAACCCCACTATTTAGCCACCAATATCTAGTTAATTCACTCATACTAAAACTATCAAAAAATCCAGAAACTTGATTTATCCACCTACTTCCCCACGGGTCATCAATATTTGGAGAATCAACCATTGTTGCTACACCCTGAGAAAAACATGGGAACAATGAGTGAAAATCAATATCGAATAAAACATAATTACTTAATAAAGATAATATATCATCCACTCTACCTAATCTGGTTGACGCAAGATATGAACGAAACGATTCAGGATCACTAGAGATCTCATCTCCGAGTATACGATAACCAGCTTGATGCACAGAATCAACTATGTCAAACATCCCTACATTTCTTACATCACGAGCTAATTTCTCGGGGAGAGCATAAAGTATATCTACAAAATCAGTTGGCACACGTTGTTCAGTATATGAATACAAAAAAAGTGGGTTACCAGGTCCATATTCTGGCTCATCTGGATTTATAATATTCGGTTCTTCGAAATTTAATTCACCTAATTGTTCATCAGACATATTAGGCTGATGATAGCAAAATATTTCTCACAAAGCTTGACAATTATTGACCCATTGGAAACTGCTATGGGTGCCGCCGGACATACTAATCATAGCGAATGTTTATGCCATAGACACCATATCTACTTCACGATGGGGTATCCTATTCGCTACCAATCTGAACCTCTTTATCAGAATTCAACAGAACACTTTTACTTACACCATTAACACCAACAGTATATTCATCAATGCTTGTTCCAGATTGTCTTTGCAATAACAATTTGTAATCATCTATATCAACAGTATTTGGTAATTCATACACATATTTAATAGTTAAATCTGTCTCTTTGGGCTGAAGTGTAAACGCCTCTAAATACGTTTTATTCAAATCTTCATCGTCGTATTCAGCACCTTTCACATCTTGCCCATCTGATGCAGTTATAGAAACCATTTTAGAACCTTTTGGTACATAAATTCTTGAATATGCTCTGTAAAAGCAACATGGGTCTATGTGATACCAATCAGGTCTTTTTGGGTTATGAATTGTAACTTCAACAGTACTTATTTTTTTACCATCTTTTATTTCTATATCTTTCTTAACAGTTTGATGAACAAAACCCTCTGTTGTCCAATCGGCCTTACCAGAACCGAAATTACTTCTATTTACATGTAGATAATCCCATGTGTCATCAGGTGTATTTACGATTTCCCCCGAGTAACCCAAATTATGAAAAGCTTTTTGCACATCTGGATCAAATGAATAAAGCATCACGTCTTTTTTGCTTAATGATTCTAGACCAACATTTGCGATGTTAATTAAATTTGTTGCCTCTGACGTAAATATTTTAGTAAATATTGAATCTGCTAAAAATTTTATAATCTCTTTTCTACCTACGGTTTCAGCAAGTTTACCACCTGCTATATTCTCTAACTCATAAATAACATTTTCAGCATTAAACTCGGTAGTTGGTATAGACCTGTATCCAGTATCTGTCTTTACTGTATAACCTGCAGTACTAACAGGCCCAACAACTTTTAAAATATCAACTACAACATCGTTATTAATCTGAAAAACACCATTTAAATCTTGTGGTAAAGTTCTATCTTTACGCCAAAAACCATTTAGCAGTGTATCAACCGCTGTTGGAAAATCAGGGCTTGTACTTGTAGCATCTCTTGCATAAAGTCTCGCTCCACGATCTTGTATATAAAGGTAATTTCTTAAGAAATATGGCACATTTCTATTAACTAAAGCTGAAGATCTAGTTCTTTCACCTTCGTCTATAAAGTAGGTGTCAATTGAATAAGTTATTTGTGGAATTCCCTTGTTAAATTCAACCACAAGTATATATGTGTTAAACCCACCCGACATTCTTATTTCATAGTTGTTTGCCATCAAAATTAAATATTTCTTTGGCTCATTTAAACCCATAAACTCTGGTACAGCATCAAACAAAGCCTTAAACTGTGGTGCCTTATTGGATAACTCTGATGATATACCTTGTACCGCTAATATCTCTTCTCTTATATTTAACTCAGGATCAACACCCGCTTTAACTAACCACCAAGGCATCTCTTGAGGGTATCTTTTAGCATCTATTTGTTGTAGTTCTTCATCAATTTTTTGTGTCTTACTTGCTATTTCATCTACACTAGAAGAAAATTGTGGCATTAGGCTTAAAAATTTAACAATTCTATCTTGTGCAGGTAAATTCTGGGCATTATTATCTTTTGTTTTAAAGCCTAATTCACCAGCATATGGTTCTAATATTGTAACCATAAGTGTACCAAGATCTATACTTTCGTGTGATGCATTTATTAAATGCAACCCATCTTGATAATAAGCTTCTGCATTGGGTAATCTACGAATAAGCTTCATGTTTTTTTCATAAGACGTTTCAAATTCATTTAGCTGTGCTTGCGTATTTTCTAGCCCTGTTTGTATCTCATCAAAATCAAAATTTTTTGCACCTTGCTTTATTTGGTACGTACTGGCTTTTAAATCTTTTGCGTCATGGGCTAGTGCAATAAGTGGCCTTGCAATAAAAAAGTATGCGCCCATCATCGAAACCAAAAAAAGTATCAGAACAACACCAAAGAAGCCAAAGACATATTTTTTATTGAATGGAATTTTAGGCATTTTGATTTTTTTCTCGGAATGCTGACGCGTCTCTAATGTAGAAACTCCAGTAACATTTTTTTTCTTTTTTTTAAAACTTATTCTAGTCATAATTTTTTAGAAAACAATTGAGATGCACATTATGAAACTGCCGAAAAAAGTCATAAGTTTTCTATGCCTATACAGCATAGTGAAACTTGAAACTCACTATACCTGATAGGCATAGTAGCAAATCAATTATTAACATGTTTTAAAGTATATCAAATTTACTATTTACAACAAGAACAATTAATATGCACCGTCACCGGCAATAACCGCTTTAGGTGTTTTTAATAAAATTTTCAAATCAAGTGCAAATGATAAATTATCAACATAATATGCTACCATGTCCATTCTTTTGTCAAAATTCACATTAGACCTACCATTAACTTGCCAGTAACCTGTTATACCAGGTTTTACCGTAACTAATTTGTCAATTTTTTTTCTTTCCTCACTACCTTGTGCTTCATACTTTTCAAACTCATCAGGTCGCAAAGCACGAGGTCCAATAAAACTCATATCTCCTTTAAGAACATTAAACATTTGTGGGAATTCATCTATTGAATACTTACGTATAAATTTACCAACCTTAGTAATGCGCGGATCATCTTTAACTTTGTTAGTTCCGCTTCTCATTTGCTCTAAAAGATCCGGGTTATTAAATAGTATTTCATCTGCGTTAACAACCATAGATCGAAATTTGTAAAATTTAAACCCCTTTTTGTTTTTGCCAATTCGCTCTTGTGAATATATTGGGTGATGAAAATCAGACAGAAACACTGCGATTGCTGTTATTATATATACTGGAGAAAAAACGATCATAAATGCAAGTGCTAAAAATATGTCTAAGATTCTCTTGTAAGTGTGTTTGTATGATAAATATTTATTTGTCATTATGATTGCTTACACATGATTCGTAAATCTTTAACGTCTCACGTGCCAAATTATTCCATGAATACTTTTTAACGTTTTCAAATCCTTTTTGTATAAGTCTATCTCTTAAACCAGCATCTTCGTAAATTTGATACATTTTATCAGTGATGTCAATATTACTTTTTGGATCAAAATATAATACACTGTCTCCAAAGACTTCTCTGTGTGTTGTAATATCTGATAAAACAACAGGTACACCAAATGCTTGTGCCTCAAGTGGGGTTATACTAAACCCTTCATCAAGTGATGGAAAAACGTATGCCATAGCTCCGGAATACAAATAAGCCAAATCATTATCAGTAACTATATTATCCTCTGTATACTTTGCAGCAAAAATGATATTGTCATCCAGGTGCAATGCATGAACATACCCTGCCGTTCTTTGAGAAAATCTATCTACTTTACCAGCAAAAACCATTTGACCATTGTATTTGTATGTTTCCATTAACTCTTTGAATGCAACTATCAAGTTATCTAAATTCTTATGTGGGTAAGCACTACCAACATACAAAAAATACTGTTTTCTTATAAACATTTCTTCTAAACGTGTTCGAACTACCTTTTCATCATTTATTTTGTACTGCAATAAATGATTATCTACACCTTCATAAGTTACAACAATTTTCGACTCATCAGCATTTGGAATCATTTCAACAATTTCATTTTTTACTTTTATTGACGGTACAATTATTTTCTTTGGGTGCTTAATCGCCTTTTTTACAACTTGTTTATAAGCCATTTGTTTGTAATTAAAACTACCTTTTGATCTATCTTCATTTAATTCATTTTTATGCATTATTAAATCATGTATAGTTACGACAGTCTTACCATTGTAAAGCAAAGGTATATTAAAATGTGGAACATGTAATAAATCTAACTTAGCTTTATAAAATTCCATAGGCAATCTTGTTTGTTCGCTAAAAGTATATTCTTTAAAATTAGTTAACCACTTTTTAAAATGTGGGTTCTTAGGATGGTATTTTTCACTACCCTCGTCGGTAACAAATATTATATAATCATCTTCATTATCAACTTTCTCTAGCTCTGTAATCAGATTTCTTATATATCTACCAATTCCAGTGTTTGTGTAAAGTCTAGCGTCGATTCCTATTTTCATATAACGTAATTATTGCAAAAAGATTGTTTGATGTCATTAGTGTAAAACGCCTACAGCTTACGCCGTCGGCTTCAAGTTTTAAAACTGTGAATTCCACATACAAAATTTCGAAGAAATTACTCTGTTTTAGTCAACAGTCTTTTCTTATATAAAAGCCAAATACCCAAAGCCACAATTTTATTAACAATCCATGGGTATTTTTGAGCATAATACTTGTCATAAAATATCTTCATTGCGTCAATACCAGAATTAATCTGAAGAGACTTTGTTTCATTTGAAGCACTAGAAATTTTCTGCGACTGTTTCTTTGTACCTTTAGACGCACCTTTAAAATGTATTATTTTTGAAGTTGGTACATACATGACCTTTGTTTTATGCAAAACTTTAACCTGATAGCACAAATCAACATCTTCACCATTTAGAAAATAATCTGTAGGCCACCAACCAAGTGAGTCACCTACAATCTTAGGTATTAACATAAATGCACCCAAAACGACATCTACTTCATGTGTTTTATTCATATCAAGATGTAACAAATGATATCCGCCAAACCACTTACGTAATTTATATGCTAACTTTTCACCAGTTTTAGGGGGAAATCTACGCTGAATCATGTCAGCCAAAGATTTTGCTAACAATTTCTCTAAATAAGTAAAGTAGCAAAAAGCCCGCCATGGAGTCGGAAACCCACGATGAGCATCCCAATCATAACCACCCGTATACATATCAACACGACAACTAACGATTCCAACATCATGATGATCTACCGCATAATCATACATTTTTAAAATAACATCTTTATCTAAAATAATATCAGGGTTTAAAAACAAAACGTAATCTGTATCTGGGTCTACCTCTTGAATTCCCCTATTATTACCTTTAGCGAAACCGACATTCTCATTACGAATCAACTTGAGCCACTTGTAATTTTTATCTATTTCGTCAGCGACACCATCGGTAGATCCATTATCAACAACAATAACCTCGTATTCTACATCGCTATGTTTATCTATAAAATCTAGAGATTTACGTAAAGAATCAAGCATTTTAAGCGTTACATCTTTAGCGTTGTATGTAAGCACTACAATAGATAAGTTCATTAAGGTGATAGTATATTATGAGATTTCATAAATCAAATCTATTTTTTCAGTATCTTCTCAACTTCCCTCGCAACCTTATGATAATCATGCCTAATCAAACTACGCTTAACCTTATCGCCATATTTTCGATGTATAACTTTATCGTAAATCAAATCTGCCCTGATTGCCCTTTTATCTCTTTTAGGTAAATCATCGGCTACAGGGTATGCATTCTCTTTTTCATAGGTTTTTAAAGCCTTTTCATTTTTAAATGGCGCGTTGTTAATTAAAACATAATCCACTGGGTGCTTCATATACCGTTCGAGTTCCACCAAATAATCAGAAACAGCAAAACCATCTGTTTGCCCCCACTTAGAAAATAAGTTTGAGATATATAGAATTTTCGCATTTGATTTTTTAATTGTATTGGGAACTCCGCCGATTACAATATTAGCCAAAATGCTTGTATATAAATCACCCGGACCCAAAATTATCAAATCTGCATTTAATATTGCATCTTTAGCACGATTAGATATTTTAGCTTTAGGGTAAACCCACAACTTCTTAATTCTTAAACTACCATCATGTTTTTGGGGCGGTTCATCAATAGTAGCTTCACCATACACAATTTTTTCGTTTTCATATTCAGCAATAAGTTGAATGTTTTCGTAAGTTATAGGAACAACCTCACCTTTTATTCTCAAAATCTCAGTAATTTTATTAAAAGCAGCTTCGTCACTACCAAAAATATCTGACAAAGCAGTAATTAATAAATTGCCTAGATTATGCCCAACGAGACCTTTGCCACCTTTTTCAAAACGATACTTAAACAATTCACGCATTATATTATCACCATTGCCAGTCTCAGATAACGCAACCAAACATTGTCTAAAATCACCAACGGGTAAACGACCAAATTGGTCACGCAAAACACCTGTACTACCACCGCTATCAGTAGATGCAACAATAGCAGTAATATTTATATTTTCTAAATGCTTAATTCCACTTAAAACAGTATACGTACCAGTACCACCACCGATTACTACTATGTTTTTAGCTTTTCTATTTGTTGATTTATTTACATTTTTATTCATTTATCATTAAAACGAACAACTATTCAATCACGTCACATTATATATTTATACCTTAAATCGTACTTTATGCTACAATCAAAAAAGTTACTTTTTATAATTTAAAGCTGATTGTGTAAACAACCAGACGAAGTTGTCTCGGCGAAGCCGAACTCGCCTTGGCGAGATAAATACAAAATGCCGACTGCGAAGCTGTCGGTGTTTTACCAAAGACCAAAAATTAATTTACAATTTGATAAATGCACATACATCACCACGCAAAACAATTAACAAAAGACAAATTTGCAATAAAAAGTTCAGCTATTGTAGTTGGTGTCTCACTTATCGGCAACATCTTTGCCTATTTATTTCAAGTTCTTTTAGGCAGATATTTTACCGTTTCAGAATACAGTATACTTACGGCATTATTATCACTGCTAGTAATTCCACATATGATCACGCATGTATTCTTTGGACAAATACCAAAATACGTTGCAGAAATTAAAGACGAAGATTATCCAAATAAAATTTCTGTACTATTTTTTACGTTATTTAAAGTATTTGCAATCGTATCAATCATCTTATTTGCCTTAACAATCGCACTCAAAACACAAATATTTTCTTACTTAAAAATTAACAATAGCGATTCATATTTAATGTTATATTTCTCATTCGCAGTTTCAATGTTTGTATTTTTCATCTACATTTTACACTTCTTGCAAGGTTTAATGAGATTCAAAGCATTTGCACTAGTGCAATTTCTAACAACATTCTTAAAATTTGCGGTAGCAGGAACAGTTGTTTACTTATCATTAAACTTAGGAAATGTGTTTTTAGGCTTAGGTATTAATGCGTTATTAGTGGGAATTATAAGCATAATATTAATAAAAAAAGATATTACTTTTACAAAAGCAAGAAAATTTGATGTATCAAGTTTAAAAACGGTAATCAAATATTCAATGGGTGGCGCGCTAGCATTTGTAGGAATAACACTAATGCTAAACATAGATGTTATACAGGTTAAACACTATTTTTCACCTGAAATGGCGGGTATATACGCATTAACAGCAGTAATTGGGAAAATAATATTCTATGTAGCCTCACCAATAACGGTTGTTATGTTGCCAATTGTTGCATCAAAGTATAAAAAAGGTGAAAATTATAAAAATAGCTTTTTAACAACGTTAAGCCTTACTTTATTGGCAGTAACATCGATTGGGGTTGTATTTATATTGTTTCCAGAATTAGTAGTAAAAATATTATTTGGAAGCAACCCAACAAAATTATTGTCAGCAAATTACTTGCCACTTTTTAGCTTATATATGATTATATATACGTTACTTGCATTTTTAGCACAATTTTTTATTGCAATTTCTAGATTTAAAATTGCTTCATTAGCTTTTTTGGCAGTAGTATTGCAATTTTTATTAATGCTTCTCTATCACGATACATTATATGCGATGATCTGGGATTCTATAATTGCAAGTGGGGTTGTGGTTTCAACAATGATTTTAGTTGGTTTCACTTTCATTAAGAAAAATAGATCGTATACAATATAGTCATTGTTATTCAATACCAAAACCTGGAATTACCATATTTACATATTCAGCATTGGTTGGGTCACCTTGTACTCTAAAAGTCTTTGGCGTACCACGAATTACGCGCATATCAATCAAAATTTGTGAAACGTCTAATAAATCAGGTACCATTTCTTTTTGTTCACCCCAACAATGTATACCAAATCTACCTGAAATAATTCCACCATTAGAAGCTATAAATTTCCTATCATCGTGAACATCAACAGGAAATACCGGGAACAATAATACTTCAGGGTATCCTTCTGTTAAAAAATTGCCGTGTAAAACAAGATATATACCACTAAGTCTTGGCAATTGATCACATTGTCTCAAATTCGCCACCCATAGTTCAGCACCCTTTGGGACTTGATCATCAGAAACACTTAAGTGACGCATAACCATCTTTGCTCTGAATGGATACATTTCAGATACCACTTGATCTAACATACGTAAACGCATCTGTGCTTGACCTAGCATGTAATGTTCTAAAGCAGTAGCACCTCCGATACCATAGAATGGATTAACATTATTCATATCAACATAGGCAGATTTATATTACTGCACACATTATAAAATATAATTCAAAGTGTGCAAATCTAAACAATTCAGATTTTGACTAAACATATATAAATGATATAAATTAACTACACATGCAAAACAAATTACTCTCGGTTATTGTTCCAATATACAAGCAAGAAAAAACAGTAGAAGCTGATTTAAAAAATATTTACGAAACATTAGAAAAAACGAAACAAAAATTTGAGTTAATTGCGGTGATAGATGGTACGTCTCTAGACAATTCATTCAAAAATGCAAAAAATTTAGAGAAGAATTCCACATACAAGAATTTAAAAGTAATAGGTTACCCTACAAACAAAGGCAAAGGCCAAGCAATTAGATATGCTATGTATCATTCGAAAGGTGAAATTGTGATTTTTATCGACGGAGGTATGGATATAAACCCAAACGGTATTCTAACCCTAATAGATGAAATGCAAAAACATAATGCAGACATCGTAATAACGAGTAAATTTCACCCAGATAGCATAACCAATAATTACCCACTATGGCGTACTAAAGGGTACTACTACTTGGTGCGAATTTTGTTTGGACTTAATATTCATGACACACAAACGGGTTTAAAAGCATACAAACGTGAAGTTTTAGATAATGTTCTTGATAAATTAGTTGTTAAAAGTTATGCGTTTGATATCGAGATTTTGGCTGTGGCGCATGCAATGGGTTTTACTAAAATGTATGAAGCACCAGTTGAAATTGAATATAATTCTGTAAATTCCTCATTAAAATTTAAAGAATTGGTAAGCAATAAAATTGTGAAAGATTTTTTATGGGAAACCTTTGCAATTTGGTATAGGTTAAAGATATTGCGTTATTATCAAGACGATGTAAGTAGAGTTAAGGTTTATGATGAGGAACTCGAAATGTACGTAAATACAGGCAATATGAGTAATAAAAAGCAAAGAGTAATCGATGTTGTAAATAAACTATTGTCTAGAGGGTAGACCCAATAGATTAATTTTTGATTTAATATTACAATAAAACTCAATGACTATACTAATTCTAAACTGGCGATCTATTAAAGACCCTCTACACGGTGGGGCTGAAGTTGCAACAATTGAACATGCCAAAAGATGGGTTGAAAATCACAACACAAAAGTTATTTGGATTAGCCCGCCTTATATCGACACCAATGATAGAAGAAAGAAAAATGAAAAAGTTGATGGTGTTAATTTTGAATATCTTGGAATTCCACTAAAAAGAGACAATGTTTTTCAGATGATTTTTGCATTTCCGTTGTTTTATTTTTTAGTGTTTTTTAAATATCTCACCCACTATAGGAAAGAAATTGATGTAATAATTGACCAAGTTCATGGGCTACCCTACCTTACCCCACTTTATTCTAATAAAAAAATCATAGTTTACGTACACGAAGTAGCAGGTGATATTTGGAACAAAATGTATAAATTCCCAATAAATATTATTGGTAAAACCTTAGAAAAAATTGTATTTTTGCCATATAAATGGCGAAACATTGCGTTTGTAACAGTTTCAGAAGCAACAAAAGACGACCTAATTAAAATTGGCGTTAAAAGTAAAAAGATAGATATTGTACACAATGGTGTTTCATTGGAACCTGTTGAGTATGAAACTCCACGGGCTAAAGCCCGTGGTTTCTTATCGCCAATTACTATTGTTGACCAACTCCATCCACGCACTAAAGTGCGTGGTTTTAAGTTTGGCGATAATAAAAATATAAAAAAGCCGAGAGAATTAACAATAATATACCTAAATAGGCTTGTCAAAATGAAAGGTATTGAACGTGCATTAAAAGTGTTTTCTGTAATTTTAAAAAAGGAACCAAACGCAAAACTAAATATAGTTGGCAAAGGCGAGACAGATTATGTGACCCATTTAAGAAACTTATCGAAAAATTTGGGTACAGAGAAAAATATTAAATTTTGGGGATATGTTGACGAGAAAACCAAGATTTCACTATTACAAAATGCACGTGTATTAATAAACACATCGTACAAAGAAGGCTGGGGCTTAGTAAATATAGAAGCAAATACACAAGGTACACCTGCTGTGGTATTTAATGTTGCAGGAAATAGCGAATCTATTAAAAATGGCACAAATGGTTACATTGTTGAAAGCGAAAAAGAAATGGCAGAAAAGATATTATATATTTATAAAAAGAACCCTTTAATAAAAGAATCTATAGAATATTCAAAACATTTTGATTGGAACAAACAATCTGAAGAGTTTTATAAAGTAATTAGCGGTACAACTGAAAAAGCATAGCTCCAAATTAGTAATAGCATTATTAATAGAGTTGTTGCGAAATAACAAAACATACCCCCACTGACACCTTCATATACTCATTGCCTTGTAAAATTGTATAGACTTGCTAGTACTTCCATCGGTTTGTGTGCCGTTGATAATCTATTT
>JALWZX010000023.1:0-20797 GCA_027002375.1 candidate division WWE3 bacterium
AAAGAATGTTATATACCAAGGATAGTATTATTAGTTGATAGACAGTAAGTTGTCTATTTTAATTATCAACCCATATCGGTTATCTCAATTTCTTTAATTTCCAAAAAGTATTATATGCAAAGTTAAATGGATAATAGATTGATTTACTTACTACAAAATCGCGAGATGGCATGTATTCTACCAAATCACCCCCATATCCCAATTTAAAGCGTGTAAACCCCCACCATGGGCTATCTTTATCATTGGTTGCGCCCCACATGTCAAAAACAGTAGTATTCTTTTTCTTAGCTAATTTTATTGCTTCCCAAGCCATTAAATTTGATGCCATTAAATTTCTATGTTTAGTAGAAGACCCACCATAAGGGTAATACATTGTATTTTGGTAGTTAAATAGCATCCAAGCTACTAATGGTTCATTCTCGTAATAAGCGATTAAGATATTCGCTAACCCCTCTGCAGAAAATATCTCATAAGCATTTTTGTAATATTTTTTGGAATGTATAGAAAACTTTTGTCTTTTTGCAGTTTCGGATAACAACTTAAAAAAATTCTCAAACCCATCTTCGCTATTCTCTATTCTAACTTTTACACCTTTTTTTGCCGCTAATTTAGTGTTGTAGCGTGTTTTACTTGAGAAATTCTTAATTAATTCTTCTTCAGGTTTTGAAATATCTAGTAAAACATTATATGTTGCAAAAGTGCTTCTAGGTGCTATTCTACACTCATCTTCAACATTCATTAACATTCTAGGCAATTGATCATACGATGTGTCGTACTTCAAAACATTTGGTACATCAAATCTTATAAATGCAATATCTTCTTCAATAGCAGTTGCTTTTAACTCTTTAAAATTAAACTTCTGCGTTAAAAAATTAACTCTTGGTGCATACCCTACATATTTTCCAGTTGCAGGTATTTTATGTTTAGTTAATTGAATGTTTCCGACTTTTACCGCTGTATTTCCCATTGAGGTTTTGAATTTTCCCCATAAATCTGTTTGAACTAAATGAGTATCTAGTTGGTATTTCATATTATGTAGTTTATATTAATTGGTATAAATGTTAATAGTTAAATTATGGGGAATTCAAAAGTGACTACTAAATCACGAAATACAAAATATGCTATTCAACCTAAAAAATATTTAGGTCAGAATTTTCTACAAAATGAAGAAATTATTTCTAAAATTGTAGGTGAGTTAAACATATCAAAAAACGACTTTATTATAGAAATCGGTGGTGGAAACGGAGCTTTCACAAAGCATGTGATAAAAGATTGTGATAAATATCTAAAGTTTTTTGTTTACGAACTAGATGATCAGTTAATCAAACAGTTAAAAGGCTTAGTTTCTAATTGTTCAAATACACATATACAACACAGAGATTTTTTAGATGCAAACATTGATAAACTGTACGAGCCGTATAGAAAACAAACTAGTAGATATAAGATAATCGGTTCAATTCCATATAACATAACATCACCAATAATTCACAAAATTTTACGAGTTAAATATCATCCAGATATAATAATTTTAGTTCTACAAAAAGAAGTAGCTGACAAATTACTAAACAAAGCGCCAAATGGGTCGTATTGGTCAAACCTAATTTTAGGATACAACATAGAAAAAATAACAAAAATACATCGAAATGAATTTTATCCAATACCAAAAGTTGACAGTGTGGCAATTAAGTTAACTAAAAATGAGAATGAAATAAAACTAATAGATGAAATCGGTTTTGATAATTGGTCTAAATTTCTACATCACGTTTTCAAAAACCCACGAAAAATGATAAAGAAAGTTTATAACGAAAGCATTTTGCAACAAGTTGGTATAGATGTAACACTACGACCCCAACATATATCAAGAGATAAATTAATTTTATTGTATAAAGAAACGACTGACCTTTAAAAGCCTATTCTACTGGTCTGAATTAAGGCTTGACTATATTTAGCAGTCTGTATATTATAGTGCTAGTATGGATTTGACACCAAGGCAAATGCAAATTTTGCAGTTAATAATCGAAGAATACATCGAAAGTAGTCAACCAGTAGGTTCTGTTGAACTTGTTAGCAGATGTGGCTTGAATATCAGTGGTGCAACGGTTAGAAATGTAATGGCAGACCTTGTTAAAAAAGGTTATTTAAAAATGCCACATGCATCTAGTGGTAGAGAACCGACAGAAAGAGCATATAGATTTTATATAACGGAATTGATGGAAGAAACTCCACTTAGTGTGCTAGATGAATTGGCAATAAAACAGAAGTTATTAACAACAAGGTTTGAACTAGAAAGGTTGTTAAAGAATACGGCTACTGCCCTATCGGAAACAACTAATATGCTTGCATTTGCTCTTACGACAGATGGATACATTACATATAGTGGCGCTAGTAAAATTTTAGACATGCCAGAGTTTTTTGAAATTGAGGTAACAAAATCTGTTTTTAGATTTGTAGATGATTATGATTTGGTAATGTCTATTGTTTCACAAAGCCAACCAGAATCTGTAACCGTATTCATAGGTCGTGAAATTGGGCTTGCTAATATGGAACCGATAACTATAATAGCTTCTCAGACAACAATTGATAATAATCAATGCTATATTGGTGTGATCGGACCATCACGAATTAGGTATGAAAAAATTATACCTATAATTAAGCACACAGTTAACATGTTAAATGAAGTAGGAGAATCAATATGAGAAAACACAAAGATATAAATGATAATAGAGATAACAAAGATCAAGATATGAACCAAAAAGACCATAGTGTAACTAGTCAGGTTGAGAATAAACAAGAAAATGCTTCGAAAAAGAATGGTGGTAAGAATTCCACATTAGACAAAGAAGCACACGATAAAAAACAAATGGTATCTATAGAAGAATATGAGGCAGTTAATACAAAATATTTAAGAGCATTAGCAGATTATGAGAACCTAGAGAAAAGGCTAGAAAGAGAAAGAGAAAATGCGTCGAAGTTAGCTAATGAGGTATTAGTCGAAAAATTATTACCTGTGTTAGATGACCTTGATGAAGCTATAAAACATATAGATGACGATGGATTAAATCAGGTGCATAAGAAATTAACGAAAGTCTTGATAAAAAGTGGTGTCGAAATAATTGATCCACTAAACAAAGATTTTAACCCAAATGAGCACGAAGCAATAGAATCTATCGCCGGTAAAAGTAATAAAGTAGTTAAAGTATATAGAAAAGGTTATCGTTTAGGCAATAAAGTATTACGCCCAGCCATGGTGGCTGTTGGTAATGGTAATGCTTAATTTCCTAAGAAAGAGAAAATTATGTCAAAAATATTAGGAATCGATCTTGGAACTACAAATAGTGCAATGGCCATTATGGAAGGTGGCAAAGCCAAGATTATAGAAAACGCAGAAGGTAGTAGAACAACACCATCTGTGGTAACAATTTCAGATGACGGTAAGGTTACAGCTGTTGGTATTCAGGCCAAAAGACAGTCTGTCATAAATCCAAAAAACACCATTTACTCTGTAAAAAGTATAATGGGACGTAAATTTGATGATAAAGAAGTACAAAAAATCATGAAAGAAGTTCCTTATACTATTAAAAGTGGTAAGAATGGTCTTGCAGTTGTTGAAGTTGGTGGTAAAGAATGGACACCACAAGAAATTTCAGCACAAGTTTTAATGAAATTAAAAAGAGATGCAGAAAGTTACTTAGGTGAGAAAATAGAAAAAGCAGTTATTACTGTTCCTGCATATTTCAATGACTCACAAAGAAATGCAACAAAAGAAGCTGGTAAAATTGCTGGTTTTGAAGTTGAAAGAATTATAAATGAGCCAACAGCTGCTTCATTAGCATATGGATTAGATAAAAAGAATAATGAAAAAATTGCAGTTTATGACCTTGGCGGTGGTACATTTGATATATCTGTATTAGAAATCGGTGACGGTGTATTTGAAGTTAAAGCAACCAATGGTGATACATTGCTTGGTGGTGATGACTTTGATAAAAGAGTAATCGATTGGTTGGTTGAGGAATTCAAAAAAGATCAAGGTGTAGACCTAAAACAAGATAAACAAGCAATGCAAAGACTAAAAGATGCTGCAGAAAAAGCTAAGATAGAACTTAGCACAATGGAAAGTACTCATATTAATATTCCATTTATAACAGCTGACCAAGGTGGACCAAAACATCTTGATATAGAATTAACAAGAGCGAAATATGAACAATTAGTCGATGATTTAATTCAAAAGACAATTCCGCCTGTAGAAAAAGCCCTAAAGGATTCGGGTTATAGTAAAGATGCTATTAATGAAGTGATATTAGTTGGTGGAATGACAAGAACACCAAAAGTTATTGAAGTTGTTAAGGATTTGTTTGGTAAAGACCCCCATAAAGGTGTTAATCCAGATGAGGTTGTAGCTATTGGTGCTGCAATTCAGGGCGGAGTATTAGCTGGTGATGTTAAAGACGTTTTACTACTCGATGTTACACCATTAACTTTGGGTATAGAAACTCTTGGTGGCGTTTCTACTCCAATAATAAAGAGAAACACTACTATTCCAACAAAAGCATCACAAGTCTTTAGTACTGCATCTGACAACCAAACAAGCGTACAAATTCATGTATTACAAGGTGAAAGAGAAATGGCTTCAGGTAATAAATCGCTTGGTACTTTTGTATTAGAGGGAATTCCCCCTGCACCAAGAGGCATACCTCAAATTGAAGTTACATTTGATATTGATGCAAACGGCATACTTCATGTAACTGCAAAAGATAAGGCAACTGGAAAAGAACAAAAAATAACAATACAAGGAAGTACTGGTTTATCTGACGAAGAAATAGATAAAATGGTTAAAGAAGCTGAAGCTCATAAAGCAGAAGATGAAAAGAAAAAACAACTAATAGAAGCAAAAAACACTGCTGAAAACATAACATATACGGCTGAAAAAACCATAAAAGACGCGGGCGATAAAATAGATTCTAGTAAAAAGGAAGAAATAGAAAAGATGGTTAAAGATTTAAGGGAATTAGTAAAAACCTCGAATGAAACAGATAAAATAAAAGAAGAGACAGAAAAACTAAGCACAAAATTACAAGAGATAGGTGCTGAAATGTATAAAAATGCAGAAAGTGCTTCTGGTGCTACTGAAGAAAAAGATGAAAGTACAAATAAAACTGAATCCTCAGAATCAGAAAACAATGATGGTAAATCAGAGGGCAAAGATAAAAAACCTGGATCAGATGACGAGCCAGTTGAAGGTGAAATTGTTGATGAGTAAGATTTAGATAATTAGAAATTGCCCCTGCCCTATTAGAATGAGTTTATGTGGCTGGGCTTTGCCCAGCCACATTTTGAATTAAAGTTGAATTAAAAAAAGTATATTATGTCAGATTTTTATAAAACACTAGGTGTATCAAAAAATGCAACAGATGCTGAAATAAAAAAAGCCTACAGAAAACTCGCTAGAGAATGGCATCCTGATGTTGCAAAAGATAAAGAAAATGCTGAACAAAAATTTAAGGAAATTAATGAAGCTTATCAAGTATTAAGTGATCCCAAAAAACGAGCACAATACGATCAGTTTGGTGAAGCAGCATTTGGTGGAGCTTCAGGTGGCGCTGCTGACGCTGGGCAAGGATTTGGCGGTACAAGTGGGTTTAACCCATTTGGTTCATCAGGTGGTGGGCCATTCACTTGGTCATATACTACATCTTCATCAGGGTCAGAAGGATTTAATGATCCATTTGATATATTTGAACAAGTATTTGGATTTCGAGGTTTTAATAGCTATAAAAGAAAAGGGAGAAATGTAAGGTATATATTAGCAATAGACTTTGTTGATGCTATAAAAGGTTTAGAGAAAACAATTAACGTAGAAAATCACAAATTAAAACTTAAACTTCCACCTGGAGTTAGAGATGGAACACAAATAAAATTTGCAGGTAAAGGTGAACCAGCACAAACAAAAGATGGCGAACCTGGAGATTTGTATATAACAATTCAGGTTAAACCAAGTAATGAATTTGTAAGACAAGATGATGATATATTTTCTGTATTAGAAGTTGATATGGCACAAGCTGCAATTGGTGACAAGGTCGATGTAAAAGTTATTGATCCAAATTCGGCAAGCGGTTTTACAACAAAGAAAGTTAAAATTCCTGCAGGTACTCAACCTGGTTCACAAATAAGACTTAGAAATTTTGGAATGCCCAGATTACATGGCAGTGGTCGAGGTGATCATTACCTTACAATAAAAGTTAAAATTCCTCAAAAACTTACGAAAGACCAAAAGAAATGCTTAAAAGAAACATTTCTGAATAAATGAAACCAGAGACTGAAATCCATAGTTTCATATCGCTAATTACGATTAGCGATCATAACCCAATATGCTATCATTAAATTATGATAAATCACGAAATTGCTGAAATTTTTTCAAACATGGCATCATATTATGAAATGTCTGATGATAAGAATGCTTTTTTTAGAGCACGAGCATATAAGAAGGCGGCCGAGACATTAGAGAAATTTCCCTATGATTTAAAATCTAAAGAGTGGAATTCCAAAGAAAAATTGGTGAAAATAGACGGTATAGGCCAAACAACCGCTGAACAAATAACTGAATATATAGAAAAAGGCAAAATACAAGCATACGAAGATTTGAAGAAAGAATCACCAGTCAACTTAGAAGAGCTACTAAAAGTACAAGGAATCGGGCCAAAAACAATAAAAAAACTCTATAAAGAGTTAACGATAACTGATGTAGATTCACTAAAATCAGCGGCAGAAGCAGGTTTAATAGCACAACTAGATGGCTTTGGCGAAAAGTCTCAAGAAAAAATACTAGAAAGCATTGAATACACAATAATAAACAAAGACAGAATACTTTATGCTGATGCAGAAATAATCGCAAGACAAGTTTTAGATTACCTCAAGAAAGATAAAAATCTTATAAAAGCTGAGCCATTGGGTTCTTTTAGGCGCAAAAAAGATACGATTGGTGATATAGACATATTAATTTTATCAAAAGATCCAAAATCTACGACTGAGTATTTTAATAACTATGATCAAATTGAAAAGATACTGGCAACTGGTGATACAAAGTCTTCTGTCTGGCTTAAATCGAAAATACAAATTGATATAAGGATTGTTGATAAAGACAGTTTCGGTTCGGCTATGCAATATTTTACGGGTAGCAAAGAGCATAATATAAAAGTTCGTAACGTAGCAATATCTAATGGTTATAAGCTTTCTGAGTATGGTTTATTTGATAGAAACACAAAAGCCAAAATCGCTGGGTCAGATGAAAAAGGAATTTATAATAAACTGGGTTTAGATTTTATTGAACCAGAATTAAGAGAAGCTGAGGGGGAAATCGAAGCTTCGCAAAAACACTTATTGCCTAAACTTGTTAAACTAAGTGACTTAAGTGGTGATTTACATATGCACACTACATTTAGTGATGGTATAAACTCTATAGAAGAAATGGTTGTTGAAGCAATTAAATTGGAACATAAATATATTGGAATAAGTGATCATTTTGGTAAATTAAGAGTAGCTAATGCAATTGATTCAGAATCAGAATTTTACGAATACATAAATGAAATAAGACGTGTAGATAAGAAATACAAAGAGATAAGGGTACTTGCTTCGGCCGAGGTTGAAATAGATAAAGAAGGCAATTTAGATTTTGATCCTAAATTACTAGAGCAATTAGATTATATAGTGGCTTCAATACATTTCTCTACAAACATGCCAAAAAAAGAAATGACAAAACGAATAATAACTGCGTTAAGAAACCCACTAACAACAATATTAGGGCACCCTACTAATCGTTTGTTATTGAAACGTAAAGGCTATGAATTCGATCAAGAAAAAGTGTTTAAAGTTGCGTTATCTGAAAATGTTGCTCTAGAAATAAATTCACAACCATTAAGGCTTGATTTGAACGATAAAATGGCAAGAATGGCAAAAGATATTGGTTGTAAAATAGCAATAAATACTGATTCACATAATATCTCTAGCCTAAATTATCTAAAATATGGTATAAATACAGCAAGACGTGGTTGGATAGAACCGAAGGATTTGTTCATTCCAAAGAATCTGTTGTGATAGTCAATCTTTAGGTTGTTAAACTAACCTAACCAATATTATTCAATATAATCTGCCCCCATAAATCATGGTTAAAAAGAAAAAAATAATTAAAAGAAAGTACACGAAAAGTGCTAATACAAAAATGCATACAAAAAATAAGACTAAACTGTCAACTAAAAACACTAAAAATGTGCGTGAAACACAGAAAAAGATAACCACCAATAAACAATTGAAGAACAGAAGTGCAGTAGCTCAAATTAAGAGCTCAAAAATATTTGTAATTACAACTTTAATAATATTACTACTTATACTTACTATAACCAATATACACACAAGTACATCAAACGCACAAGATGAATTCACAAATTCATTAGTTGAGTATAGAAAAAATATTAAGCACAAGGATTATGATGAAATTCCACTAAGAATAATTGTAGAAAACTCAATTAATACAATAATAGTGCCATCAAGGCTAAAATATGGAACGTGGCCTATAAGTGAAAAATATGCAAACTTTGGCATAGAAAGTGGATATTTAGATAACCCATATGGAAACGTAATCATGTTTGCACATGCGCGTAAAAACCTATTTAAGAACTTGAAAGATATAGACATTGACGATAAAATCACTATAATTGGAACAGATAGTATATATACCTATAAGGTAGTTAAAATAGAAAAGATATTACCGAATGATGTAGATAAAGCAAAATCTGCAGGTGATACGAATTTATCGTTATTCACATGCGAGGGTGTATACGACCAATATAGGTTATTAATAAAGTCAGTAAAAATTAGTCAAGAAAAATTAACAAATAAGGAGGTGACATAAAGTATGCCCAAGAAAAATAAAGCTAAGAAAAATACTATGAAAAGTGCTTCAAAGGCTAAAGTAGAAACAACAAATAGGAATGGTACTACTCAAGATGCTAAGAATTCCACATCAAGTACACAACAAAAAATGAATAAAACTACAAATGGGAAAAACGATACTGCACAACAAATAGCCATAATAGTTGCTGTTTTATTAATACCAGCGGCAATCATTGCTTACAACTATGCTACTCAACCATCAACAGAAACAACAAAATTAGAAAATGCTTTCGTAAATGAATTAACACCAACTAAAGTCGAAAATAATGCAGAAGATGTCAGCAATAATGAACCTCTAAAATTAGATGGTGAAATACAAGCAGAAGGGAAACCACTAATAAAGACGGAAAGCAAAACTATGATTGTATTAAAACCAAATGAAGGTGATGAGGAAAAAAAGAATAAGGAGAATGAACAATCAGAAAAACTTGAAGAAACAAAAGAAGATGCAAATACTATTGAATCGGCTGAACCAAAAGAATCAGAAGAACTAGAAAACAAAGAAGAAAGCGACGAAAATAATCATAAAATATTAAAGTTAGCTATTGTAACAAAAATATTACAAAGGTTAATCGGATCAATGCAATCTAACCAAGATACAAATCAAAATACAAATGAAAAAACAACATCAGAGCAGATGGCAAATGATGAACCAAAGCCAGAAAAAAACATAGAAAGTGACACAAATTCTGATAAAGCAAACTCAGGTGAATCCTCAATTGGTAATGAAAAAGAAACAAATACAGGTACTGAAAAAAATATTAACGAATTAAATATGTTACCAAATACGAGCTCTAAAACAAGGTATACAGTCAAAAAAGGTGACAACATATATAAGATATCTCTTAAAGTATGTGAAAATGAATCTTATTACAAAAAACACATGCAAGATAATTATCTAAAAGTAGGCCAAACTATTGAAGTAGAATGTAATTAATGAAACTAGTAATAAATACAATTTATACAAGACCATTGTTGTAACAGTAATAATCACACAAAAATACCTGCCCTAGCCTACTATTCGTACTTAATCACATAGATTTTAGTTATTGGCACGGATTTAAGACCAGGATTCCGCAGGTAATTCAAATCATTCTTAACATACACACGTGTCTTTCTATCGTTTACTATACCATTTGCACCATTAACCAATAAACCACCATTAACAGTTAGGTTCAAATCCCCACCTGTTGTATTACCAGAAATTGTTACGTTTCCGGATGTGATAATCAATGCATTAATAGTAGTAACATCAAATGGGATTGTTAAATTACCATTTACCATTAAAATAGACTTGCTACTCGGCAGATTACCTGAAGAATCAACATGACTAGAAAAGTCACTTGACGTGCTAATATCACCATCAACATACTCGACAGCATCAGACGTTTTTAATGCTTCAGAGTTAAATAACGAATTTATATCTAAACTCGCACCGTTATCGTAATTGGGTAAGTCATACACATTATTTTCGTTATCTGGCTTTCCATCGCTATTATTATCTTCGAGATTTCCATTACCCAAGTCTATGTTTCCATTAGCGATAAGTGAACCAGAATGTGTTATTACCGAATCTGTTGATTGCATATTCGACGCATCATATGAATTCAAAATAGAAAAATTACCTTGATCAAGTACTATAAAGTTCTCATTTTTTTCTATGAATTTGAACTTAACAGTAGGGGATATGTTCGAAGATGTAACTTGTACATCCTCGCTATTGTCGACACTGTCACAATTGACATACGTACTACTAATAGCTGTTACGGTATATGCCGAACTATCATTTATAGGAACATTATTTATTGTTAAATCACCATTTAAATCAGTTTTCCCCTTATCTACAGAATCTAAATATATCTGAACATCACCTAACCTTTGAGTAGTATCATAGATAAAATCGGAACAGGAATCTACTTTATAAGTCTCAACAAAAATTTCGCCATTGTTAACGGGTACTAATCCAATTGGTATATCCTGCACATTTGGGGGTGAAGATTTTGTGTTTCCGTTCACACCTTCAAAAATATGTCCCAACTTATCTGGTTTTCCTTTATCGTTATATGTCTGTCTGCCAACTACGAGTTTAAATGCGTCATAACCTGGAACTTCTACCCTAACCTTATAATTTTCACCCAAATCGTATCTAAATGAGTAGTAATAGTTATTACCACCATCTATTTCATTATATACCTGATCACCAAAAAGAGATGAATTGGTAGTTAAAATAAGGTTATCTGCGGCCGAATTTGCGCCGGAGATATCAGCAAATGGAACACCTGGATTTGCACAACTTATTGTTCCATAAGGATCCGACGAAGAGCAATTTACTAGATCGTAGTAATCGAAATCATCACTAGTGTCACCAGGCGTACCGTTATCACTGATTTTATGTATGAAGCAACAACCGAATAGATATCCTACCGTACCGCTGTCATCAATTGGTTTATACCATCCACTACCAGGTATTTCATGACGCTTTATATATCCCATAGAATCCATAGAATCATTTTCATTATAATCAAACCATATTTGACCACCAATACCTGGGTAAACTGTTCCATTTCCTACGTCTAATGTATAATTGCACGTTGTATCACTATTTAAACTGTTATCGTGTATATTAACTGTTATTGTACTTTTTCCAGTTGCCTGAGTATGATAATCTTCATTTTGATTATTCGGTGTTGGTGATGTAAAATAGCCAACACCAGTATTGTCTTGAGTCCAAGTGTACGTAAGCGTACCTTTGTTTCCACTAACATGTGAGTAAAATGTGACATCTTGATTAACATATACTGCACTATCTTCATTACTTCTTGTAATATAGCAAGAAAATGGACCGCCAGATCGAGTTACACTAATATTACTCTGTGAATAATAAGTTACTCCCGCGAATGTAGACTCAACCTTTAACGGGTAGTCACCAGTTACTATTGGAGAAGACGCGTCGGTAACACTAACAATTACATTATAACTTCCATCAGGCGTGGTTGCATTATTTGGTAATGATATTTGTTGCCCTTTCGCATAACCATCAAAATGGCAATCAGTATAATTTTCATCTGCACAAATACCATCATCAACAATTTTTGCTGTTCCTGTATCAGAAGCTGTACCGCCATTAATTGTATATTCAAACACAGGCTCTGGTGGCGAAACAGAAACAGGAAAATCATCGGAAATCGATAGTGTACCATCAGTCAAACTGACATTCATACTGGTTCCACAACTATTTGTTTGTAATCTGATTGCACAAGTATTAGTTGCACTGTTAGAATCTTTTAGGTTCAAGTATATTTCAGGGCTTTGCCCACAACCTGGCATTGTATATGTGTTTGCAATATCTGAGCCATATGGTGCTTTTATGATTTCTGTGTTTGGTGACACTGGCCCATTACTAAAGCTAGCACCAATAGATGATTCCCAACCATAATTTATATCATCATTATCAGGATCTGTTACATTTGCGGTTAGATCTATATCAGCATTTGGTGGAACAATATCATCATTTTGTAAAACTTGTGAGTTGTATGTAGCTGTAAAGCTCGTGCAACTAGGTGGACTTCCAACTAATTTATCAACAGTATATTCTGTTGACTGGGCATTACTACTGCATGGTGATGGGTTTGTATCTTTAGCTGTTATTCTAAATGTATATGTATCATTTTCACTATAATTGTACGTATAGGTAGTATCTGTTACTGTAGCTACATTGTTGAATGAGCCACCGCTACCTTTTTTAACGTCAATCTGATATTCATCGGCATATTCGACCTCATTCCATACTAGCGTTATCTTGTCAGAAGTGTGCTGGGTGGCACGTATAGAAGTCTGATCTACTTCACGAGAACTAAACTGTAAATCACAAGAAGTTAACATTTTAACACAAGATGTACCATTATAAACTGGATTGTCAGAAGAATCTTTGTGGTCACCTACGTCAAATGTCAATTGTATACTAGAATATTCATCGCTGGGGCTAGTCCAAGTTGTATGCTGATCATTATATTGATACGAATCAACCCCATTGATTGCCGTATAACCACCACCTATACTTTGCGTCCATCTATAGTAAACATCTTGATTTTCTTCATCTTCACCTCTGGCTGTTAGGCCATAATCTTTAGAAATATCAACAATGTTATTATTATCGAAATTGTTATCACCCGAATTAATTCCAGACACACATTTCGGTGCAGTATTGTTGCATAAAGCTTGAATGGTAGAAAATTTTGGTTCTAAATTACCTCTTGCGTCTCTAGTTTTCACACGTAATTCTAACCAATGATCAGTTTTATCATTACATGAGACATCAATTTGTGTATTATTTGTGGATTTATTTTCTAAAACTATAGCGTCATCACTGCCACTATCTTTTGAAGTTCCCAAGTCCCAGACTTCAATATCAAATGGGCCATCTTTACTAGGGTCACATGTTATTGAAGAGTCATTCGCAGAAACACCTGATGTTGTACAGTAATTTACAACTTTTTCACAAGCAGAACAATTAGTACTACCATTACCAACTGGATCGCATGTATTATCTCGTGTCCATTCCCAATGAAATCTTACAGAATTATTTATTGTATCATTGTTATAATACTGTGCTGATAAATTTTGAGCTGGTTCTGGTGGTTGATTATCGTGTAGTGTGTGAAAATACGCGGAAACATTTGACGACTTATTTGTCCTCGCATCTTTCATATGGTGATCCAATCTTATAATGTCTAGATCATTGAAACGGGCCTGATCAATATGATACACAGTATCTGTTCTATAGTAATCAGATGTGCCATTGATATCGTAAATTGTTGAGCCCCCATCTTTAGCGACTTGCCACCAATAAGGTTCGTTTGAACAAGAGATATGTAGTGACCCAGTTGCTACACCATTGCTCTCGCAAAAACCAACAGCCGGTTCGTATGGATCAACTCGTTCTGAATCTGTTGGGTGGTCGACTACTGAATTATAATCAGACCAAGAGAAAGTAAGATCTTGGGAATTCTTATCGTATGAACAAGAAACTGTGGCTGGATCTGGTGATTGATTCTCATTTTTATAAACAGCCTCGTAAGATGCTTTGCATGTATCAAGTGCATTACTATCCCATACACGAGCACCATTAGTATCAGTTGCATTAAAATATAGTGTATATGTACCAGGTGAATTTGGAACCGTATAAGTAGTACTATTATTATCATTTGACGTAGAAGCCGGGTTAAAAGTACCCTGGCTATCTTGTGAATAAAAGTCATAAGATAACGGCGGAGCACCACTATTGCTAGAATTCACTGTAGCCGTAACATTGGCAGAACTGCCAATATATAATTGGTTACCACCTGGGTCAGGCGGAAAACTTATAACCAGTGATTCACAAGCTAAAGGCACATAGTGAATAGACGCAGACCAATCGGAATCAGCAGGACAATCACCATCAGCAGCAATTCTATAATAAACCGGAATACCTGTTTGAATAATATCGGTACATTCGACGGTATCTTGACCACTTACATTATCACAACTACCGTCACCTGTTGAATTCCAATTAGCATTATCTTGACTAATTTGAAGAATATAACCTTTTACATCACTCGTTGCATCATCACCATTAACATCAGTAGTAACATCATTCCATGTTAATTTAACATGTGTAGAATCGTTTATTCCAATTGCATTTAGGCTTTGAGGAATGGCAAGTTGGGTATCGCAACAAGTTTGCCCATATTTGTCTGTACTAGCGCCACAACTACAAAAATTCTCGCATACATCACTTATATCGGAGCAATGACCAGCAGGAGTATAGTCACATACACCCGTATGTAGATTCTTTTTATATTCCTTAATAATTCCTGTTCGCCTTTGTGTTGGCTGACAATTAAAGCCACAAGAATCAGGTGGTTCTACGGCTTCAGTTCTTCTGCAACTACTGTCGCATTGTATTATGTCTTCACAAGTGTGTGATGCGTTGCAGCTTTGTCCAGCTGGGCAAGTTCCATCGCATGTACCACCACAACCATCAGAATCACCGCAGGCCGCATTTGACGGGCAAGTTGGAGTACAAGTCCACGAACAGCTATTGCCATTTATACTTTGACCAGCTTTCGGACAACTTGAAGGACTTTCACAAGAATTTTCAGTTGATCCTGAACAATCAACAATATCTTCACCATCACAAACAGTATGTTCTACACATTCCCCTGCTCCAATTGGGCATGGATCCAAATCAGTCGTTTTACAGTTTATGCTATGATTATTAGAACACCAATGATCAGTATAAACAGAATCGCAACATTGATATGTACCAGAACATGTACCAGCAGCCTTCACAGTTGAAGGTATATTGTCTACAATCAAAATAAATGTAAGAGAAATTGTAAATATAAATAGAAAGTATTTGTGATTTAGCATATATTTAAGCAATATAATCAATACCTCTCCTCAACTTTTATTATAGGGTACCTCTGGCCTGTTACAAAGTTCAGTCGAAACGCTCTAACGTATACCCATGCACTTTCACCTGATTTACTAACAGTATATTTATCTTTAAATCCTGGTAATTGAGAAAAAGTTCTTTCTACAGTTGTTGTCTGACCAAAGCCGTCTTCACCAAATCTTGTATTTGTAACTAGAAATACTGAGTTATTATCATCAACATAATAAAATCCATCGGTGGGTTCTAATTCACCACATCCAGGAAATCCAGAACATTGATTTACGTCATGTAGATGAATTATAAACATTGTACGTATATCTGATATATTCATCTCATTAAATATATCCGCAAAAACATCTTCAGGTGTATACGTACTGAAATCTTGGGAGTCCACACCTAATGCTTCTTTTAATATTTTAACAACGCTACCTGACGTTGGGTAACTGACACTTTTATCTCTATTAAAGCTAAATCTCCTTGGGACTCTGTTTGTTTCAGCATCAGGCTCGCTTGTAACACCTATTATTTCCTTGGGGTTACTCCTAATTCCCAGCATATACACTTTTCCTCCATCAGGCAAACTAAGAGAATCATCAACTTGTAACCATGACCCAGTACTTTCTGATCCATGTGATATTGACTCTCTAAAACCATCAAACCAGATCGCAATCAAATTATCATTCTCATCTTTTGCTATCCATCTGGATAATTCTTTGTCATATTCTGTGTGTAGACTTTTTGAACTAACAACACCATATAGAGTGTGGAACTCTCCAAATGGGTCAACTGGCTTTTCGGGAATACTTTCAGATTGTGAAACAGGTTTCCACTCGCCATCACTATTCATGTATCCAATTATGTTGAAGCCTTGGTCTAATGCCACAAATTTTACATCTGTACCATTCACGATATAGTCACCAGCAGAGATATATGATGCGTTCGCACATTCACTACATTTATTTATTAGTTCGTCCATAGATTCTTCGCCACTAGAACCAACCTTGTTTAGTAGCGACCAATACTGACTTGGTAACACAACTGACCATGGATTTTCAACTAACCAATCAGCCCAATCTTCACCTAGCGATGCCTTTGCTTTTGCTAAATTCTCTGGTGATTGAGTAACCCACTCATAGAGTCTCATGTTGTAAACTGATATAAATCCTAATGCGTTGCTATCATTAATGACAGATACGTCATTTCCATCCTCAGTTGGCGTAGTAACAAGAAATTCATTATCTCTGAAAAACATTCTATATATAGTTTTAGTTGATTCAGTATCATTATTATTAATTGGAATTCTTAATTCAATGCGTATCTCACCGTTTTTATCTACTACTACTACAGAAGAGATTTTAACAGCGGTCCCTGATTCTATAGTTTTCTGTAAATCTCTATTACCAGTTCCAGATGCAAATATAGTTCCTTCACCAGGGAAGTAATATAGTGTACCAAGCTCTTTAACCATACTTTCCTCAGTAGCAGGTGATATTTCTACAGTTGGTGTTTCTACAACGTCTTTTTCAGGTTCAGGTGGTTGAGGTGTCGAGGCCGTATTAACCTCATTCACAGTATCTTTTGGACTGTTTAATGATATCGTTGCTACAGCTTTCGTTGGAGTGGCAGAATTTGGTAATGCAGGTGTGGTTATTGGTGTTTTAACTGGTAATTCCTGTTGATCATCCAATTCACCACCACAGCCATATAAAAAAGTTGCAATAGCAAGAAGACTTAATGGTACAGAAACTTTTTTTAACTTTGGAAGTATTTTTCCTAATACGTTATTGTTATCATGATAACCAGCACGAATAGGATGAGTTCCAAATAAGGCGGAAAACCTTATGGGCCCCTCGTCATCGCCAAATCGGCGGGTATAATATTGATAAACCGCATATCTAGCATTCGGATTTAATCTTGCAACACTTATTTCTCCGGATTCTAATGCAGGTACAACGACATTATCCAATGTTATACCAATTACTAATTCCTGGGCAATAGGGTGTAAATCTCCAAGTTTTATCTTCCCGTAATACAATTTCCACCACGCTTCATCAGCAATAGGTTGCAAATCCATTTTAGGTATAATAACTACTTGGGACCTCCTCGTTGGGGGCGTTATAGAATTTTGGGTGTTGGGTAGTGGCTTCCATTGTTCGTTACCAGCGAAGTCATTTATAACATTAATTCCCGCAAACACAGGAGAAACTATTTCATCAACCTCATCTGGCGATATTATAGATTCATGTTTAAAAGAAGATGTTGGATTATATTCAAACGAATTACTACCCGTAACATTCAAAGCCTTCATTTTCAATATTCTACTCCACAACAACAACCCCTAACACAGTACCATCGAGGTTGTTCTCGTTAACTATTACACTATAATCGTAGTTTCCTTTGAAATCGAATTCTTGTGTGAATGACTGCCCTTTACTTAACGGAATCCTATTTCCCCAATCATTTCCAGAAAATTTAACAGAATTTTGTGAATTGTTTTTGAATATAACTACATCACCCTGTTTTATTACAACTTTCTTTGGCACAACACGTTCGCCATCATAGGTTACAATGTATTTTTGCCTTTCTTGTTGTATTACCCCGCTATCTTCGAGCTTTTGTTTTGCTTCTTTGCTAGATACATTTGGGTTAGAGGCTACTAATGGCTTGTCTTTTTTTATTTCGTTATATGTTTTTTCTTTTGTATCTTCAACAAATTTGTCTGATTTTATGTATTCATTACTTTCTGTAATTTTCTTTTTTATTTCTTTTGTGGAATTTTGGCTTGAATTAGATTTTCGTTGCGCATATTTGTTATAGAGAAGAATTCCACCAAATAATAACAGAAATATAACAACAGCACCTATTAAAATTGTTGTAAGTTTTGAAGATTTGTCTACCGAAGCACTGTTTGATTCTGAATTAAATTTCATGTAAACATTTTAACAAAAATTGTATCTCATAACAACACAACTTTATGTTAGCTCATATTATTGATGGTGTCATACTTACACTTTCATTAGTCTTCTTTCTTTTCTTCATTTTCTTTTTCTTTTGCTTTTTTCTTTTCTTCTATAATTTGCTTTACCACTTCTGCTGAGCAATGATATTTTGGCTCTTTGCCTTTTTCATAAATTCGCTTTTCATTTGGACATCCGTTACAAGCCAAAGTATTTGTTAACGGGCATATTTCGACTTCGATAAATCCTTCTGGTAGTGTAACTGAATCGTCAACATTTTCGTTTTTAATTAAGTAATCAAATGTATCTCGCCATATATTTGACGCACCGTGGTAACCTGATACTACTCCTTTCATAATTTGACCGTCGTTGTTACCTATCCATGTGGCAACTAGGTAGTTTTTTGTGTACCCTATTGCCCAGTTGTCTTTTTCGTTGTTTGTTGTGCCTGTTTTTACTGCCACTCGTTTTTCTTTTATTGCTAGATTGTTTCTTGATCCGAACGCTGGCAATCTTGCCCTGTTGTCTGATAACATTTTCGTAATGTTGTATGCCGTTAAGCCTGACAAAACCTTTTCTTTTTGGCAGGTATTTTTGGGGGAAGTCAAATCTTCTGACGCGAATACATCGCTATTATCTTTTGCTTCTGCAGAAACGTTTATAAGTGCCCTTCGCGTTAGTATTGAAGGATCGTCTTTTATTAGGTCTACACAACCATTTTCATATAATAAGAATCCGAATGAATCATAAACTTTAAGTATTGGGTCTAGGTCTTTTCTGTATCCACCATTTGCAAAAACACCATAAGCCGTTGCCATATCTACCATTTTGACTTCCCCTGCACCTAATGCTAGTGATAGCCCATATCTATTTCTATCTGTCCAAGTTGTTATACCCATTCTAGTTGCGTGATCGACAAAGTTGTCTACACCTAATGCATTTAATGTTTTTACTGCAGGTATGTTGTAGGAATTCGCTAGTGCAGTTTTTAACATTACAGTACCGTGGTATTTACCATCATAATTTACAGGTTTATATGGTTTACTTCCCGCAAATTTGTAAATAACTGGGGAATCTTTTATTTTTGTTGTTGGCGTAAACTTACCTGAATCCAAAGCTAAAGAATATAATATTGGTTTTATTGATGAGCCAGGCTGTCTTGGGGAAATCGTAACGTTTACATTGCCATCATTTTCCTTGTCCCAAAAGTTAACAGAACCAACCATTGCTAGAATTTCACCAGTTTGTGGATTTGTTATGATTGCGGCACCGTTGTGTACGTTGTATTTGCTAAGTGTATTTACATCTTTTTTGACAATTTGTTCTAGTGCCCCTTGTAACTTTGGGTCTAGACTAGTATAAACATCTAGCCCACCTTGAGTAACTAGTTGTTGTCCAAATTTATCTTCTAACCTAGCTAAAACATAGTTAACAAAATGAGGTGCTTTCATAGGTTGATTTTGAAATGCAAATATGAAACCCTCGTCGAAAGCCTCATCTGCTTCTTTTTGAGTTATATACCCATCATCAACCATACGTTGCAAAACTTCTTTTTGTCTTGCTTTACCAAGTTTGTAGTCACCACTAAATGGGGAATATGCTGATGGGGCGGCTGGGAGTCCTGCTAGAAATGCACATTCTGCTAAATCCAATTCGTCTAACGGCTTGCCAAAATACTTTCTCGCAGCCGCCTCAACCCCATACGCTGTTCCACCATAAGAAATAGTATTTAGATACATTTCAAGAATCTCATCTTTAGATAGTTTTTGCTCAACTTCCACCGACAAAATTGCTTCTTTAACCTTTCTTTCCATAGTTCTATCAGGTGTTAAAAGTACATTCTTAACCAACTGTTGCGTTATTGTTGAACCACCTTGTAAATCTTCTTCTAGAAACGTCTTTTTAGCCGCCCTAATGATACCAGTTGACGATAACCCCTTATGCCTATAAAAATCTTTATCTTCAATGGCTATTGTTGCATTAATAAGATCATTGGGAATTTTATCGATTGACACATAAGTACGATCTTCGTCTTGATAAACTTTATAAAGCAAATTACCTTTTCTATCATAAATTCTAGTAGTAAGCCTTGGATCATATTGCAAGATCTGGTTTGAATCAGGCATATCTTCTAAAATCGAAAAGTAGAATACAGATATAACATAGATTATGCCAATAATAAGAACAAGCATTATAGTAATCGGGTGAAAAATTTTAATTCTTATTTCAAAATTAAAAATTGCATGCAAGATTCGTTTTAACAACCTAAATGGGTAAAACAACACATATAAAATTTTCTTTGCAGGTCTTATTAAAATTATAGAAAATACAATCGAATATATGGATAAAAAACACCTCAATTATTAATCTACTTGTCTGCTTCCTGACTACGAATAAAATTTAGAAAAAAAACCAAAAAAATGGATAGAATCAAACCTGTTACTGCCGCAACTACAACGAC
>JALWZX010000023.1:20807-21526 GCA_027002375.1 candidate division WWE3 bacterium
TATTATTAAAATTATAGAAAATGCTTTACCAACAAATGATAAGTTGACATCTTTTGTGAAAAATGATTTAAGGGAATGCAGAAAAAGTATGTTATGCTTAGCATTCTTCACATTATTCTTCGTTGTTTCTGTGGATTCAGTTAATTTGGTTGCCTTGTTAGTTTCAATTACTGCAGGCTTATTATTTTGGTTTTTACTGTTGTTTTTAATATTTAGCTGACTTTCATCACTACTCAGTTTTATCTTTCTATTTTCAATTATTGTTGTTACCCTACTTAATACATTAAACTTGCCAATAATGTTGGTTTTTTTAATAGATTTAAAAGAATTAGTTATTCTCAACCCTAATTTATCTATCTTTGACAAAATAAATATTATAAAAGTATCTATTTTAATAAAGGGAATTACAGCTAAGTTTCTAAAACCTTTTTTCATTTTCTTAAATTTACGATTAGATTTCTTGCTATTGAATCTACCAAACAATTCAAATTGAACGTTTTTTGGGAATTTAATCGTGATACCTTTATGACTAGCTCTATAGGATTGCCATCTTGAGACAATTTTATTAATCTCTAATTGAGCGTATTTGTATGCAAAATAAAAGACCTGAAAATAAACAGTCGGTACATACAATATTATGCGTAGAATAAACGATTTCTTCTGAATCCATCTGTCAATAGATTCTTTTTTAGAAATATTTTTTTTAGCACTCATAAGAA